>JBGQCZ010000276.1:0-6932 GCA_041495645.1 Gemmataceae bacterium
ATCCGGCGATTTCCCAGGCGTCGATGGCCTTGCCGCCGTCCCGATACGGCATCGTGAGCAGCAAGTCCCACGTCGTATTGAGCGCGTTCATTTCGAGTTCGGCGTAGTTGTGATTGTCGCCGTCCGGGTCGAGAAAGACCTCGAAATCATGGTCCTGGTGAAAGATGTAGGAATCGTGTTTGGTGAATGTGCCCTGGACGTGCGGTTCCTCCAACTCGGCGGCGATGTAGAGGGCCTTGTCGTCCCAGATCATTTTGACGCGAGTGCGGAACCGTGGTTTTGGCTTGCGGTCGCCCTCGATATCCACGAAATCATCGGTCCACGGGGTGTCTTTCCAGGCGGCGTCATCCAACTTGCCGTCGATCGTGACCGGCCCGCTGGCGCGATGGCAAACATATCCCTTTGGCGGCACATACTTCAGTAACGTTGGTGGCTCGGGCTCGACGTGTGCATTGGGCTTGAGCATCGCCGCTACTGCGATGATCAATGTCAACGCGGCAAACACAAGCGACCATGTACCCTTGAGAGACATAACTCATCCCGCGCAAAAGATTGACCGTATCCTACGAATCACTCGGTAGGCGACACCCGGCGGGCTGTTTTCCTAGAATTGCGGAATCCCTGCCCCAAATGGAGCCACCCCATGGCCGACGATTTTGACGACGATGGGCCGCGCCGGCCGCTGCCGCCTTCTGATGATGGGTCCGGATCCGGGTCCGGACTCAAGGTAATTCTCATTGTCATTGGCGTGGTGGCCATTTTTGGTTTTTGCATCGTGGTCAGCCTTGTTGGCTTGATCGTTGTTGGCGTGCGCGAGGCCGGCAAGAGCATGACGCAGACGTTTGCGCAGATTGAAACCCAGATCCGCTATGATGCGGTGGCGCAAGCGATGTTAGCCTACCAGACCAAGAATGGCCACTTCCCAATGCCGGCTATGAAAACCAAAGACGGCAAGCGCGGACTCAGCTGGCGCGTGGCCATTCTTCCCGAGTTGGGCCACGACGTCCTGTATAAACAGTTCAAGCTCGATCTGGCCTGGAATGATCCGGAAAACATGCGCTTGGCCAGCCAAATGCCGTACCAGTATTTCCCGCCGGATACGAGTTCTGGCCAAAACACGCATCTGCGGATGTTCGTCGGGAATGGGGCCATGTTTGAGTTTGGCAAGAAGACCGTAACGGTCGCCACGGCCGCGGACGAGATCGGCATCACGGATGGCTTGTCCAATACGATCATGTTCGTGGAAGCAACCCAGTCGGTGCTTTGGATCCAACCGGATGAATTACCGTTCGACCCCAATGGTCCGCTTCCCACTTTGGGTATGCCCACCAACGACTATTTCTTTCTGTACACCGCAGATGCACTTGGCCGCCCGCAGCCCAAGACCATGAAACCCAAGAACCTCCGGGCGGCCATTACCGCCAACGGCGGCGAGACTTTTACCTGGGACTGAATCCGACTCGAGGACAGGGAAATGAGCGAAGATCAGGAACGAGATGATGCGCGACAAGAATCGATCCGTCCGAGCCGCACCGACCCCATTCGGCCGGGCCGGCCCGAGAAATCGGCACGGCCGCGCGAAGTTTACGATGATCCTTACGACGATGCGCCGCCGCCCTCGGGCAGCGGCGCCGGCAAGATCGTGCTCATCATTCTGGCAGTTTTGGGCATCCTTGGGCTGTTGGTAGTGGCGGCCTGCGGTGGGGGAGGATACCTTTTTGTCAGCAGTATGCGCGGCGCGGCCTCTAAGATGAAAACGCAGAACAACTACAAGCAAGTTGGACTGGCATTGCATAACTACCACAACGTTTACGGCAAGTTTCCGCCAGTGAGCCAAAAAACAAAAGATGGTAGGCCGGGCCTGAGTTGGCGAGTCGCAATTCTGCCGTTCGTCGAGGAAGAAAGCCTGTTCCGGCAATTCAAGCTCGATGAGCCTTGGGACTCGCCCACCAACAAAACGCTGGCCGCAAGAATGCCGAAAATCTACGCCCCGGTTGACGAAGCCTCGCCGGGCACTCAAACGCACATGCGCCTATTCATTGGCAAGGGAGCGATCTTCCAGCCGGACAAGAACCTCACGATCAATGAAATTACGGACGGCACTTCCAATACGATCATGGTGGTCGAATCGACCGTTCCCGTGCCATGGACACAGCCGGACGAGTTGCCGTTCGATGCGAAGGGCACCCTTCCGCCGCTGGGAATGCCGAAAAACGACTACTTTATCGTGATGATGGCGGACGGCTCAGTGCGTCCGATCAAGAAGACCCTGAACCCTCAGAAAATCAAGGACGCTGTCACGGCAACCGGGGGCGAAATGGGCAAACTGGACGAGTAACTTGAAGACTGTCACTGCCAATTCTCCAAGTAGCGGAATTCGCCAGAATTCCGGTTAAACCGGAACTCTGGCGAGTTCCGCTACCAGAAAGCTGGCTCCTGCTCATTTCACTTCGATCGTGTACACGTCGAATCCGCCGTCGCGGCTCGACACGAACGCTATGCGTTTGCCGTCCGGAGACCACGCCGCCGAATTCTCTTGCGCTGGATTTTGGGTGAGATTTTGCAAGCCCGTCCCGTCGGCATTCATCAGGTAGATTTCGTAGTTGCCGTCGCGATTGCTGGTGAACGCGATGCGCTTGCCGTCCGGCGACCAGACGGGCCAGAAGTCCATCGCCGGGTGGTTTGTCAATCGCTTGAGATCTTTGCCGTCCACGTCCATTGTCCAAATTTCAAGATTGCCGCTGCGCCCGCTGGCGAAGGCGATTCGTTTGCCGTCCGGCGACCAGCTCGGATTGTTATCGGGCGCCACTTCACTCGTAAGCCGGCGGATGTTCTTGCCGTCGGCGTCCGCGTGGTAAATCTCCTGGTTGCCGTCGCGCGTGCTGAGAAACAGAAACGATTTGCCATCGGGCCGCCAACGCGGTGACTCCTCAAATGCCGTGTTTGGTATCACGACCTTGGGGTCGCTACCATCGGCATTGACTCGATAGATATGCAATTTGCCGTCGGTGCCCTGGAGAATGTCGTGGACGTAAAGGATCGACTTACCGTCCGGCGACCAATGGCCGTCGAAATGCGGCGTGTCGAGATTCGGCATGAGTCGTTTGAGGTCCGTGCCGTCGGCGTTCATCGTCCACAGGGCCATTTTTCCCTGATGAATCCGGGTCATCAGCAAGCGCTTGCCGTCCGGCGACCACTGTAAATGCTGCTTGAACGATCGATCCGTCGTCAATCGCGTCGCAGTGGGTGGTTCGGCCCAACACGCGCCCGCAAAGCCGCAAGCGGCGAGAAGTGCAGCAGCAAACGATCGCATGTTACTTGATTACTCCAAGTTCTTTGCCGACTTCCGCGAACGCCTTGAGCGTGTGGTCGACCTGAGCGTCGGTGTGGGCCGCGGAAACCTGCAAGCGGATTCGAGCCTGGCCCTGAGCGACAACTGGGTAACTAAAACCGATGACATACACTCCCTTTTCGAGCAACCGATCCGCCATTTTCGTCGCGAGGGCGGCGTCGAAGAGCATCACGGGGATGATCGGATGTACGCCGGGCTTGATCGTGAATCCGGCGGCCTGGAACGCCGAGCGCATTTTCCTCGCGTTGGCATGCAATCGCTGGCGCAGGTCGTTCGCGTTGGCCGCGAGTTCGAGAGCTTTCAACGACGCCATCGCCAGCGACGGCGGCAAGGCGTTTGAAAACAAATACGGCCGCGAGCGATTCCGCAGCCATTCGATCACTTCCTTGCGGCCGGTGGTGAAGCCTCCCGCAGCACCACCGAGCGATTTGCCAAGCGTGCTGGTGACGATGTCGATGCGGTTCAGCACACCCAAATGCTCGGCCGCGCCGCGCCCGCCGGCACCGACAAACCCCGTCGCATGGCAATCGTCGATCATTACCAAGGCATCGAATTCATCGGCCAGCGAACAGATCTCAGCCAGATTCGCATAATCGCCATCCATGCTGAAGACGCTGTCCGTGGCGATCAAGCGGAAGCGGCAGTCTTTGGCTTCGAGCAGACAGCGGCGGAGATCGGTCATGTCGTTATGGCGATAACGATAGCGATGGGCCTTGCACAGCCGAATGCCGTCAATGATGCTCGCATGATTCAATTCGTCACTAATGATTCCGTCGTCATCACCGAGAAGCGGCTCGAACAGTCCGCCATTCGCATCGAAGCACGAGGTGTATAGGATCGCGTCTTCCTTGCCGAAAAACTTGGCGATCTCCCCTTCGAGTTGTTTGTGCAAGTCCTGTGTGCCGCAAATAAAGCGTACCGACGATAAGCCATACCCATACCGGCGCAGACCCTCATGAGCGGCTTCGACGATGGCTGGATGATTGGCCAGGCCGAGATAATTGTTGGCGCAAAAGTTGATCACCTCGCGGCCGCCAACGCGGATCGCCGACCCCTGCGGAGTCTGGATCAGGCGTTCGCGCTTGTACAAGCCGTGCGTGCGCAAATTGTCGAGTTCGTGGCGAAAATGGGCGACTAGGCGCGCGTCGTTCATGGCAGCATCATCAAGGATGAGTTTCAGGTTTCGACATTGTATCCGCCGTGGAACTCGCGAACGGCCCTATAATGCCGGAAACGACCTGTCTCGATTTCAACGATCGGCATGTGCATGTCTACCGCGACCAACGGCCGCAATCTCGGTTCCACCATCCGCCGCTTTGGCCTTCCGCTGGGCATTATCGCGCTCGCCGGCATCGCGTCGGCGATATTCATGCTGATCCCCGATTTGGCCCACGATGCACGGAATTTCTACACGTTTTTGGCGGTTGTCGGGGCCGTGTTTCTGCTGACGATTTGGCTCGTCGCCGTTTCCGGCGCTCGCTGGTACGTTCGCGTGTCGGTCGTTGCGTTGGAAGCCCTGGCATTGGCAATCATTGCACCGAATCTGGTTTTCGACGGCGACATGATTCCGCACATTCGCAATCCGCTGGAAAAACACGACGATGAGGTAGAAAAACACCGCCGCGAACATCTTGCGAGCGGTCCTTCGAAGCCGATCGACTTGTCGGTTTCGACCACCGATTGGCCGGAGTTTCGCGGCCGCAAACGAGATGGCGTTGTCGTTGGCCCGAAACTCGCGCGCGATTGGAAGGCCAAACCACCGCGAGAGATTTGGAAACAGCCGTGCGGAGCGGGTTGGGGCTCGTTTGCCATTGCCGGCAGTTTGCTCGTCACGCTGGAACAACGGCGAGACAACGAAGCGATCGTGGCTTACGATGCGGAATCGGGGAAAGAACTCTGGAAGTACGAGTATCCGGCCAGATTCTGGGAAGCGCTTGGCGGGCTCGGACCGCGCACCACGCCGACCATCGCGGATGGCGACGTCTATTCGCTCGGCGCGGAGGGGCACTTGGTTTGCGTCGACGCCAAGACGGGCGTCCACAAATGGACGGCCGACATTCTGGACGGCGCGCCGAACTTGAAATGGGGCATGGCCGGTTCGCCTTTGATCGTGGGGGAAAACGTCGTCTTGAATCCCGGTTTTCAGGGTGAGTCGAAATTCGAGAATCGAGCCTTGAGTGCTTACAACCGCAAGTCCGGCAAACTGGCCTGGTCCTGGGCGGGCCGAAAAGCCGGCTACAGTTCACCGATGCTCGCCACTTTCGACGGTATCCAGCAAATCGTGCTTCTCGACGGCAATCAGGTTGCGGGTTACGACATCTCGAGTGGCGTCATGCTGTGGACATATCCGTGGGAAGACACCAACCAGGACATCAACGTCGCCCAACCGATCATTTGGGAAGCGGAAGGACGCGTCTTCATTTCGTCGGGTTATTCCATCGGCTGTGCGATGCTGCATGTCTTGAAATCACCCGATGGCTGGAAATGCGATGAACTGAAGAAAACCAAATACATGCGCTGCAAGATGTCGAGCCCGATCGAATATCAAGGATACATCTATGGCCTCGACGAGGGAATTCTGACGTGCATAGATTCGAAGGAATGCGCACGCAAATGGCGGGAGGACCGGTTCGGCCACGGTCAGCTTCTGCGCTGCGAGGATTTGCTGATTCTTTTGGCTGAGAACGGCGATCTGGTGTTGCTTGAAGCGACGCCGGCGGAGCAGCGAATCCTAGGCCGCGTGCCCGCGATCAAAGCCCAGCGCACCTGGAACACACCCGCGATGGCCAACGGCCGAATCTACGTTCGTAATGATCGCGAGATGGCCTGCTTCGATTTGCGCGATTGAGAAATCGCAGACCCACTAGGCGGAGGATCCAATGGAGTCCCAACGACGAAGCGAGAACGGTAACTCCGTTAGGCCCTTTTTTGTCGCTGAGACCCAAGGTCAAGATCGGATGGCCCGATTGACTTGGCTTTTTGAACGCCTTCAGTCGTATGTCAACAGGTGGACGGGTTTTGCCACGCGAATGCCAATCAGCGAACTTGTACAATCTGTCTTCCACACGGTTCTGGTTGAAGCTGTTGAAATCGCGGATAACGAACAGAGTGCTTTGCCTGGCTTCCCTCGCTTTCGTCAAGGATGGCTGACGTTTGCTGCCATTGTTCGCAAGATCAATGAACATTCGCCGAAAGAAACTGCGGAGGTCCTTGGAAGCGCATTCGAAGACGCTCAAAGGCAATTCAAAGATGAATTGAGTGGCTCTTGCTAGTCCGCTGAGGGTTCCTAATTTCGTGCCGGAATCATCATTCAAAAGCGGTGAATGTGAGCAAGGTTGAATGGAAATGGCTGATCGCCGCAGGGCTCATCCTCCTTGCCGCTCTGGTCTTGGAATCGGGTCTGCTCGCCTATTCCATGTATGTGCTGCTGGGGCTGCTTCTTCTGAGCCGGTTTCTGGCACGCAATTGGATCGAGAACCTGACCGCCGTGCGAAGCTGCGACCGCATCACAGCGGAGGTGGGCGATGTGGTGTCGGTTAACGTCACGGTCAACAACCACGGCACGCTGCCGGTGCCGGGC
>JBGQCZ010000277.1:0-6930 GCA_041495645.1 Gemmataceae bacterium
AGTCGATCACCGTGACCGCGATTCCGCCCGTTACGAAGGTCATCGCTGTGTAGCCGGCGGTTGAAAGCATATAGGACCGAATCTTCAGGCACAGCGCGACGGCTTCCCAAGCGCCCACGTGGCGCGTCGCTACCTCCACGACTTCCGCTTGGCCGCGCTTTGGCTCCTTCATCAAGAAACAGATCGCGCCGAGCAATAGGCCTGGTGGAATCACGAGATAAAAGGCCCATCGCCAGCCAAGCGGCGAATCGGCTACGACCGTGCCCAAGGCGAACCCCAACGCGCTACCGACCGGAATGGCGGCACTCACCAGCGCGATCACGAAGCCGCGACGCGAGGGCGGAAATACGTCCGACAACAGGGCCATGCCCACCGGCCCGTAGGCGCCTTCGCCTACGCCGATCAAGCAACGTGTCAGCAGTAAGACCGTAAACGAGGTCGCCAGCCCCGATCCGCCGCTGGCCAAGCTCCAACCGATGATTGCCAGGCCAACTAATCTCCAGCGCCGGCCCATGCGGTCGCCCAACCAGCCGAACAAGGGGGCGATCACCATGTACGTCACCAGAAACGCGGTCGCCAACAGGTTCTTGAGGAATTTGGCGTTGGGATGGCCCAGGAGACCGAAGGCCGGCTCCGTTTCGATTTTAGGCAGCGTGGCGGAAAGGACCTGGCGATCGATGTAGTTGAACAAACTGATGAAGATGAGCAAGACGAGAACGGCCCAGACGCTGCGAGGTATCGGCTTACTTTCACCGGCGGCGGGCGATGGGACAGGATTCATGTCGGGCTCCGGCGGCGGCGTGTTGGAATAGGCGACAGCATAGGGTATGATCGCCGCCGTGTCGATGCGTCAATTCGAGTTCGCCATGATCGAACCAATTCGGGTCGCTCCTCTCGTCGAACCGTGGATCGGCTTGCTTATCATCCCGTCTGCCGTCGCCGCGCTGGTCTTAGGCTTGCGGTTGCTGCCAAAGTCCGGAACCATTCACCCGGAGTCGGTGCGCAAGTTGCTGCACATTGGCGGCGGACTGATTTCGCTGTCGCTACCGTGGCTATTCGACAATGTCTGGCCGTTGCTCGTTCTGGCCGGAGCAGGCGCTGCCGCGCTCATCGCCTTCAATGCGCACCGCCGCAGGGCAGCGCGCTCAGAAGGGTTAATGGCGGGTGTTGAGCGCCAGGGCGAGGTCTACATCGGGCCGATCTATTTTCCGCTCGCGGTAGTAATTCTATTTTGGCTCGCGCGCGGCAATGTACTGCTCTACGCCATTCCGCTCGTGGTGCTGACCTTCGCCGACGCCGTGGCCGCACTGGTCGGCGTGCGCTACGGAAAGCTCAAATATGAAGCCACGAAAGGGCGCAAGAGCTTGGAAGGCTCGACCGCGTTTTTCCTGGCGGCGTTCTTCAGCGTTCACGTTCCATTGTTGTTGTTGACCGACCTGGGCCGGGCCGAAACGCTTCTGATCGGCATTACGTTCGGACTCTTGTTGACGATGGTTGAAGCGATCGCCTGGTCAGGGTTGGACAATCTGTTTATCCCCGTGATTGGTTTCCTATTGCTGAAAGTGTTCGTTGGGTTGAACGCGGAGCAGTTGATTTGGCGGTTGATCGTGACCGGCGGTCTGGCGGGGGTCGCATGGTTTGCGCGCGGGAGGTCGTGGAACGATGCGGCTTTGATTCTCGCCGTGCTGGTTGGTTACGTTTGCGCAAATCTTGGCGGCGTGGCCTGGCTGCTGATCGCCTTGTTGACATTCGCGGGCGTGGCCTGGATGTCGCCCGCCAAAGCCGAGACGCCAACTCGAACGGTGCGTGAAGTCGCCGCGGTCAGTTGCGTCGGGTTGACCTGGCTCGCGTTGGCTCACGAGCTTCAACTACCAGAATTGCTGGGGGCGTTTACCGGCTCACTCGCCGCGCACTTGGCCATGAATGGAGTGGCCCGGTCGCCGCGCGAGGCGTCGCCGCGTTCGGTCGTTGGCCGGGTAGCGCTCAGTGGAGCGTGGTTACTGGGCTCCTTTGTCTTGCTCAGCCGCGGATCGTTGGCGGCGTGGGTCGGGGCAGCGGGGGCGGCGGTGGGTCTGACGGTGACCGCGATCTTGTTCGCAAAATGGCTGCCCCAGTGCGAAACTCGATTCGGGGATCGTGGCCGCTGGTGGCTGCAAACGCTGCTCGCCGGGGCCGCTTCAATGGGCGGATTGGCTGTTTTTCTCATCCCTGGATGATGTCTGTCAGTGGTCTCGGATTGTGAGCTATTGATTTGACGGCGGCAAACTCGCAACAGTATAATCCCCGGAAGAAGTGCTCAAATGAAAGAGCATTTCGCGCGAACAACCCAGCATCTGTCGCCGCTGCGTGTAAATGACCGAAACGGGGGCGCTTCAACGCGACGAGCCCCCAGTCCCAACCTGGAGGCCATCCATCATGTCGCTTGAAGACGTCAAGAAACGGTTCGTCGATGAAATCAAACTGCGAGCCTACGACGACAAGTACGTCGATCGCAACGAGGAACGCGAAATCCTGCAAGTCGCGATCCAACAGGGCATCAGCATCGATTCGGCCCGGGCCGCCCTCGCCCAGGTCTGCGAACATGAAAACTACGTCCTCGAAAGCGCCCTCGTCAATGAAATGAAGAGCCAGGTTGAAACCGCCTTCGGCAACGACGGCAAAATCGACCAAAAAGAATTCGACCTCATCTTCCAAAACATGAAGCGCAAAGTCGCCGGCAAGAAGAACGACATCCAGGTCAAACGGATGATCGTCGAAATCATGGAGGAATCCGGCATGTCCAAGGTCAAGACCGGCTGGTTCAGCAACTGGTACACGACCATGAAGAAAGAAATCGGCGTGTAGCCGCTGCGCGGAAACGCCAAATTCCAACCCACAAATTCCAAAGAGCGAACTTTGGAGGTTGTGGGTTGGTTCTTGGAGTTTCCTTGGATCTTGTGGGTTGGTTCTTGGAATTTACCCCTCTCTTCACTAATTTATTCCTTCCACCGAACTTCGTTGTTGAGGGGTAGAGATGATTCGCAAGAACTTGGGCAAGGGCCGGAAAAGTCGCTGTCGTTTCTGCACCAAGGAAGGGTGTCCGCGGCCGGCGTTTGTCGATTACAAGGATATCCAGACGCTCAAGAAAATGTGCACCAGCCAGGGCAAGCTGTTCAGCCGCAAGCGCTCGGGCAATTGCGCCACATTTCAACGAGCGGCGAGCCTCGCGGTTAAGCGGGCCCGGTTTATGGCGTTGATGCCCTACGTCGGCGAGTGATTGAAGAAAAAGCAATAGAACGCGGATGACGCCGAAAACGCGGATTTGCGCGGATCAGAAGCGGTTTTGTTTCTGATCCGCGCAAATCCGCGTTTTCGGCGTCATCCGCGTTCTATTTCCTTAGCGTACAATAGAGCAAGGTTTGACATTAGTTCCAATTGACATAACAACGCCATGGCGAGCGATCCGTACGAAATTCTCGGCGTTGGCCGCGATGCAACGCCGAAGGACATCGACAAAGCTTACAAGAAGCTGGCCTTTCAGCTCCACCCCGACCGCAACCCGGGCGACAAGGAATCCGAGGCCAAATTCAAGGAAGTTCAAAACGCCTACGAGATCCTCAACGACCCGGCCAAGCGCTCGAACTTCGATCGCTTCGGCTCGGCCGACGGCGCGAAGGGGTCTGATTTCGGCGGTTTCGGCGGCTTTAGCGGCGGTGGAGGAATACCCGAAGATCTGCTGCAAGAGTTGCTTCGCCAGAGCGGCGCGGGCGGCCCCGGCGGTTTCAGTTTCGATTTTGGCGGTCAGCCCTTTGGCGCGCAGACCGGCGGGCGATCCCGCTCCAAGCGTCGGGGCGCTCAGGCCGAAGATGTCGAACGCGATATCACGATCCCGTTCCTGATCGCGGCCAAAGGCGGCAAGATCGATCTGAATATCGACGACAGCACCGTCAGTGTGACGATTCCCGCTGGCGCCAAAGAAGGCCAAGCGCTGCGCCTCAAAGGCATTCTGCCCGGCGGCGGAAGCCTGAAGCTCAAGCTGCATATCGAGCCGCACCCGCAGTTCCGTCGCGAAGGCGACGATTTGCTGGTCGAAGTGCCGATTTCGCTTGCCGAGGCCGTGCTCGGTGCGAAGATCGATGCGCCCACCCTGGATGGCGGAACCGTGACCGTCACCGTGCCGCCGGGGGCTTCCAGCGGGGCCAAGTTGCGGCTCAAAGGAATGGGCACCGCCGGCAGGGATCTATTCGTAGTTCTGAAGATCATCGTGCCGAAGAGCATCGACGCCCGCAGCCGCGAACTGATCGAGGAATTCGCCAAGCTGAATCCACAGAACCCGCGCTGACAATGTCGCCATCATGCCCGATCAACGGTTTCGTCCCTGCGAGCATCTGAAGCGCGAGAGCGACTTTCGCCTTACCTTTGACCGAAAGCGCTCCGTCAGCGACGAGCGATTGATTTTGTATGCACGCGAAAACAACCTCGCGCACAATCGCCTTGGTCTTTCCGTATCGCGTAAAGTCGGCCCGGCCGTGGTCCGCAACAAGGTGCGCCGGCTCTACCGCGAGGCATTCCGGCTGACGAAAGGCGAATTGCCCACGGGTATGGATCTGATCCTGATCCCCCGCGGACAGAAGACTCCAACGCTGGTCGAATTGATGGAGTCATTGCGAAAACTGATTCCACAAGCGGCCGGCAAACTGGCTCGTGATGCGAAGCCCACATGATCCGGTTGATTACCAAGCCCCTGTCGTTCGTCCTGGTCGCGCTGGTGCGCGGCTACCAATACCTCGTGCGCCCGATCCTGCCGCCCGCGTGCCGCTTCCAACCCAGTTGCAGCGAGTATTTCATCCTGGCGGTGCAAAAACACGGCCCGTTGAAAGGCGCCGCCAAAGGCGCCTGGCGCATCTGCCGCTGTAACCCATTCAACCCCGGCGGTTTCGATCCTCCCTGATGATCATGAGCCCGCAGCGCAAGCAAGGAAAGTCCTGTATTCCAAATTGGTGGTTGCAACGCGGCAAGGAGGAGGCCGAAGCGCAGCGAGGCGCCATGATCAACCGCCTCGCTGCGCTTCGGCCTCCCGGCGCCGGGACTTCCAGTCCGAAGTGGGGTTTGTGACAATATTGTCAAGTGATTCCGGGTTGCATGGAGACTTCACATGAACGCTCGACTTGCATGTGCTGCTGTTACATCGTTGATTCTGACCGGGTTCGCGGTTGCCCAACCGCAGAAACCCGAAAGCAAAGGCGGCGGCGAGCAAAAGCACGCGGTTACGCCCGCCGACGTCGAGCGCCGGCTGGCCGAGTTGGAAAACAGCGTGGCGGCCATGCTCAAGGAAGTCCGGGCGCTGCGCGATCAGACGAAGTCGTTGGCAGGAGCGAACCCGAAAGCCGATGACGTCCGGATTTTCTCGCTCAAGCATGCCGACGCGGCGAGCATGGCCAAAATGCTGAAGCAACTGTTGCAGGGGCCCGACGCCAAGAACCTAAGCATTGCGGTGGACGAACGCACGAACAGCGTGGTCGTTCGTGGCGGCGGGGAACATCTGGAGGTAATCGAAGCCATCATTTCGCGGCTCGAGGAAAAGAGCGCGAAAGCCGGCAAGACCGACGAGAAACCGCGCGCGAAGGAGACGGACAAGGCGAAAGCGGTGCTTTCGGACCTCGACGAATTCAAGTCGCGCTTCAAAAACTTGGACATCGACGTGGAAAAACTCCAGGAGCGCGCCGAGTGGCTCAAACGGATGGGACAAAAGGGCTTTCTCGGGGCGACCGAGATCGAGTTGGACATGAAGAAGCTGGAAAGCGCGCGCGACGAGATTCTCAAGGCCCGCGAGCAGCTCCTGAAACAATTCGAAAAATCGAAGCAACCGGACGAGGCTGAAAAGAAACCGAAGAAGTGAATGGTGGCTCTCGATCGCGCCCTGTTTTTTACTCTTTGTACGGTTTGGAAGGCGGCGGTTCCCAGCCTACGAACGATGCCCTGAGATCGAGAGATTTGCCGTCGCGGCGAACTGTGAATTTCGTGGAATCACCGGTGGTGGATTTGCGGAGCAAGCGGCGGAATTGGTCCGGGTCAGTAATCTTTGTGCCATCGATGGAGATGATCGCATCACCGACTCTGAGTCCAGCTTTCGCGGGCGGCTGATCCGGGGTTGCCTTTTCAACGCGCACATCGTTGTCGGCCTTCGCGACTTCAACGCCGGCGTCAGCGGTCTCGAAGAAACGAACCCAGCCGAGAAGTTTCGGATTGCCTTCGCGAATGATGCTATCCTGGCGGCGTCGGCACTCAACCTTGCCGCCGGCCACCACGACGCAGTTGTCGATGTCAGATGTGCACTCGACCGAGCCTTTGGCGATGACTAGCCCGCCGATTCTGCGGGCTTTGACATTGCCGTCCGCGACCATGAACCCGGCGAAATCCTGTACCGAAACGTCGTTGCCTCCGAGAATCGCAGTGTTCCATATGCGGCATGCAACTCGGACCTCGCCCGGCGAAGTCAAGAGGCTACGGGTAACTATGAATCGATTCGCCAGGTCGATTGCCTCTCGGCGAAGCACAAAAACATGTTGCTCTTCCGGGATCGGCTCCTTGGGGCCGATGATGATTGAATTCTGCAGTTTCTTGTCTAGGAGCATGAAGCACTCGCCACCGTGGTTCTGGAAGAACGCGACGGCAAGACCACAATGATCGAGACCATTCTGCACAAGACCAAGGAGGCTCGCGACGGGCATCTGCAGTCGGGCATGGAGCCCGGGGCCGCCGAATCCATGGACCGCCTCGTCGAGCTGCTCGCGACGATGGCCTGAGCGGGGAACTTCAAGGAAAAGTTGGCAAGCCTGTCGATTCCGCCAAATGCTGTTCGACGTATTCGTGGAGACCGGTAGTGTCTCAGTCAGGGAGGGGGGGGCACCCGCCGCGCCGGGGGAGAAAGCGCCGCCCGGGCCACGCCCC
>JBGQCZ010000278.1:0-6914 GCA_041495645.1 Gemmataceae bacterium
ACTCGGCCTCGGCGGCCGCGAGCTTCTGATCGATCGGCTGCAAAGTCGTCGCATGACGGGCATGCCGTTCGTGCAGGTCGCGAGCGAAGGGATCGTCGGCCGCGCGTTCGAGTTCGTCGGGCAGGCGCAAAAGGCGGCCATCGAGTTCACGGCGGGTTGCGGCGAGTTGATGGGCGCGTTCGGCTAACGGAGCGAGGCGATCGAGCACGGTCAGGTCGGCGCGCGCGCGGGCGATCGCCGCTTCAGTTCGTTGCACGGACATTTGCGCGTGCCGCACGCAATCTTCGGTCACCTGCCGGCGGTACGAGCCAAACGTTCGGGCTGCCGCCGCGGCGCCGAGCTGGTCGGCACGCTCGTCGAGCCCCACGCAGCGCAACGCCAGGATATGCGGATCATCGACCAGGCGTTCGATCACCACGTCGAGCGCGTCGGCGCACGGGGCCGCCATGAGCACGCGCTGCCCGCGACAAACCGACTGACGAATAACTTCGGCGACGACGCGCGATTTCCCGGTTCCCGGCAAGCCGCGAATAAGGCCGACGTCAGGCGAGTGAATCGCCATGCCAACGGCCGCACGCTGCGAGGCGTCGAGTTCGACGTCGATCGGTTCGATCGGTTCAGCGTGGAATTCGATCAATGGTTCTAGAGTCGAACCCTGAAGCAGCGATTTAAAAAGGGCATGCGACCGGTCAGCGGCGTTTCCGTTGAGGTGGGGCAGTTGCTGGGCGCGCAAGTTGCCCTGACGAAGGACCAAGGCGAGAAGCGAATGCTGTTGGGCAGGCGGTAGCTGGAAGAAAAGGGATTCCCACTCCGACGCGGCAAACGCATCTCCGTTCCGCGCGGCATTGGGCGGGACCGAAGGACGATCAGCCGGCGTCGGCGGCACGACAACACCAGCCGCGGGTTGCCGCTCCCGGGGGCTCATCGAGAATCCTCAGCAGTCGGGCAAACATTGGACCCCGAAGGTTGGATTATCCCCCGGATCGGCTCCAATTGCGCCATCAAAAGAAGTTGCTTCATCAATTTTTCAGACAGGAAAAAGACATCTCTCCCAACAGAAACCCAGAACACGATCGGACGCAGCGCACCTTATAGACGCTTCAAATCGCTGGCGCTATCAAACGGTGCGCATTTTCAGGTGCTTCCATGATAAATAGGCAACTCAGCCGTCCATTTAGTCCCGCTCGACGCGCAACACTTCCATCCGTGGCTTGCCCGACATGACCCTCATGACGGGCATCAGGGGGAGCATCGAGCGAACGTCGTGCCAACTGGCATCGGTTATCTTCACGTGGGCCGGGCCGACCGACCCGTATCCGAGGGTCGCGTCGATTGCCAGCCATTGCCCACGGACCAACACCTCGGTCCACATATGGTAGCCGAGCTTGGCTTGGCCCCGATCCAGATAATAAACGGCGCCGATGGCAGTGCGCGACGGAATTCCCTGCGCCCGGCACATCGCTGCCGCCAGCATGGCGAATTCGGTGCAATCGCCGGTCAGCGTTCTGGCCACGTGATCCGCCGGCGCCATGGCCTCGGTAAAGACCATCGGCTTCATGTTCTGCTTCACCCAGCGTTCGATGGCTTTGGATTTCAGCCATGGATCGTTTTCCGTGCCGACGGCGGCTTTGGCGTGTTTGCGGACCAATTCGTCGTCGCTTGTGATGAAAAAGTTGCTGGCCAAGTACTCCTTGGAAATCAGCTCATTCGACGGCTTCTTCGGCGGAATGCGAACGGCCGTGACATGCAGTTCCAGGCTGCGTTCGGTGGCATTCTGGATTTCCTGCCGGTCATCGCCCACTGAAAAGATATTCGCCGTGTCCTCCATGTCTTTGGCGAAATTCACGCGATAAACCACTTTTCGTGTGCGGTGCGCGTCGGCAATCGGCTTGTCCAGCACGATCGACAGATCGCCAAGGTCGCGGAGCTTGCCGAGGGGCGCTTTGGCTTCCCTTTCGGTAGTGCGCCGCAGCGTCAGTTCGCCCAAACCGGGGATTTCGCCCTGCGACAAAACCAAGTTGTAGTCTTCGTCGTACCAAAGCGTCTGCGACGGTAGCTGAACTCCCTCAATTTTCTCAGGTTTTGCCTCCACGCGCAGCAAGACGCGGATCACTCCATTCAGGGGGACCTTTTCCCAATCTTTTACTGCCACCTCCACCCGTACCACTGTATTGGCGAATGGCTCGAAAAGCCGATAGGAAAGGCGGTCGCCGGGCTTGGCTTTTCGAGTCTTGAGCAGGGTTTCCTCGCCGGAAAAGGTGAGGGTGTCGTCGGGAATCTTGATCTCGCGCTCGACTTTGTTTCCGGGAACGCTGGATCCTTCAAGCGTGTCTTTGAGCATGCCGCCCACCACGCGACCCGACAGCTTGACTTGCACGTTGGTTCCCAGCATCTGAGTCATCCACACGCCGAGCAGCTTGCCGTCGGGAGACTCCTCGTCTCCCGTCTGAGCTTTGATCGTCGCGATCTGCCCCTGTCGCCGAACCGACAGCTCCAGCTCGCGGGTGGTGGTGATGATGGTTTGCCCGCCGCGAGTCAGCTCGCGGATCGTTGTGTGGAAATGACCGGACTTCTCACCATCCAGAAAGGCGGCGTCCCAAGACTCGCGAATGACCTTGCCCGCCGGCTCTGCCGCCGAAATTGCCCCGACCCCGCAACCCAGAACAATCAACAAACCGTGAAAAAAACGCATACCCAAGACCCTCGATCGCTTGAGCGATGACTTCGACAAGTGCATAAGATATTACCAGTTACGACGATTCTGCCAATGGCGACTTGCCAAGTCTATGCCTATTTGGGTAATCTGGATAATACCGGGTCTCTGTGTAATGTCGGGCGATCATACAGACCGAATCACCCGTGAGATCGGATGCAAAGGGCTTGCCTGGGAAATAGAATGATGGCGCACGGCCCGCGCCGCATCAGGATGCGAACTATACTGCAAGCAGGTTTGGAACCCGCGCGTGGGTCATCTCGGGGGATGGCCGCCGCTGAATGCTATGGATGGACTACATGCAAGGTGTTTACGTGAATTCTCGCCAGGGCAACGCTCACTTACTGGTGGAGCGGTACGGCGATTTTCTGCTCACGGGCGCCGTCCGCCCGGGGCCGGGTGTGCCGGTGATGCCTCAAGAGGGCTACCGGGCGGCCGTGTATCGCGACTACCAACACGGCTTCCGCATCCCGGTTCTCGCCGCCTCCGTCTCCCGCGAAAAGCTCTTCGATGTCTTCCTGTCGCTGGTTGAACCGCTCGGCGAAGTGGTGGACGTGGTCCTCGAGACCAGCCACCGCAGCCGCGACGGCAAACATCGCGACCTGCGCCGCCGCGGCATTGATGCCCCGATTCTCGCCAGCTATTGCTGCGAGTTCGAGGAGTTGCTCACCAACGACGGCTGTACCGGCATCGCGATCATGTCGGACGAACAGCCGATGGAAGTGCAATTCGACGAACACAAGTTGCTCATGGTTTACGCGAAAAACCTCAAACCCTTCCGCCGGATTCTGAAGCGATTCGGAGTGCCGCGAAACGACGAAATGAAGCTGATCTCGGAAGGCGAACACGTTCATTCGACCGCGCCCGAGCATCACGCGGAATTCAAGCAGTTTTGCTACCGGCTCGGAATCGGCCAGCTCTCACGGGTTGGAAGCGAATAACCAGAGGTCAGAAATCAGAGGTCAGAAGTCATGCAATTGCTGACCTCTGGTCATGGCAGCTGCAAGTCTTTGAATTCGAATTCCACCGTGTGCTGCATTGTTTCCCAGTGATTGAACACCAAGCGGACTGGCGGGCCGATCGTTGCATCGCCGTTGGTGCCGAACATGAATGTGGCTTGCATGTGGCCCGGGGAACTGTTTTCGTAGTTGTAGCCCTGCTGGAAGAACTTGCGGCCCTTGGCGTCGAGCAAGTCGATGCGCTGCGGCACGGAGTTGGCCCAAGTGTAATCCTGCGCCGCGCCGGCACCGGTATTCCGGGCCGTCAATTTGACTTGAAACTGCGTTTTGTTGTTGGTTTCCTTCACTTCGTCAATCTGCAGCTCCGAGTGCGGGCCGGTGAACTTCTTGCCTTTTACCTTCATTGGGTCTTCGACGGTGATTTCTGGTTTTTGCGAGGCCAGGAACGTGACCGGCAAGCTGATTCGCAACCGCTTGACCATGCGAGTCTCTTTGTTCGGCCATTGCAGGTTCACCGAACTGCCGGACTGAAACTGGCGATAGCCGCTGTAACTGTGATACATGGATTCGTGCGAACTTTGCGGCACAACCATCGAAACACCCTTCTCGTCGACTGCTTCAAGCACTTTCGGTTGGCTCACGCTCATGATCGGCAGCTTCGGCTCGGTGCTCAGCGTGAACGAAAACGTCAACGATTCGCTGCGCATCTGATTGTTGGCGGGATTGCGCGGCAGCGGACCGAAATTGACCGTCTTGTTGTAATTGAAATTGTTGCCGACGATCTTGAACGGGCCGCGATAGCTGACGCACGGCGTGAAGTAATCGTTGTACTGCAACACCATGCCTTGGGGTTCGTTGTGATGGACCGTGAGGCCGGCCACGAGGCAGAGCCGGTCCATGACTTCCCAAAACGTGGCGTTTTCCATCTCGATCGTGATTTTGGGATTGTTTCCGCTCTGGTTGAGAATCGGGTAGCCGGTCTGTTTTTTGATTTCCTTGACCACTTCGGCAATGGGCTGATCGACGAACTTAAGCGTGAGCCGCTTGGGCGAAAGGACCTCGGCACGCTCCAGGTTTTGGACCATGATGGAAAGGCGTTTGCGCACTTCGGCGCTCGTGGCGGTTTCCAATGCCTTGCGCATCGCGGGGAGCGAATCGAACCCGTGTGCCTCAAGCGCCTTGCTTGCGGCCTCGCGGGTCTTGTAGTCACGGGCGCCGAGCCTCTCGACGAGCTTTTCCAACGGCTCCGGAGCGGGCTTGGGCGGCGACTTCTCCTGCGCCAGCGAGGTGGACCATCCCAAGGCGCATAATCCCACCGAAACGATTAACCAGCGCATGTCGTGCCTCGTGAGGTCGGACCCAATCTCCGTGGTGGCATCCGGCACCAACTTGAGCTTATCTTCCATTCTAGGTGCATTTCAAGGTTCAGGCGGTCCGAATGCAGCGGAATTGACGTTTGTAACCGCTACGACCCGCACCGACGAACGGGCCAGCCACGACCCACATATTTGCTGAGATTGCTACAATGGCGTCACCATCGACGCCAATCTCCGTACTCGCCGGCCCGCTCGAGACGAAGGCACATGCCGCAAACTCCACCATCGGTTTCCGAACTGATCGATCGTGCCCGGCAGAACGACGCCAAGGCTCTGGATGAGTTATTCACGCGCTGCCGGCCCTACCTCGGCCTGGCTGCCCGCGCTCGGGTCGAAAGTTGGCTCAAAGCCAAGGCCGATGCATCAGACCTGGTCCAGCAAACCATGCTGGAAGCGTACCGCGGATTCGGGCGATTTGCCGGCCAGACCGAAGCGGAGTGGCTGGCCTGGCTGCGACGGATCTTAGACCACAACGCCGCCGACTTCGTACGCCGCTTTCATGGCGCCAAACGCCAAGTCGGCAAGGAACGGCCGCTGGCCGCGCCCAACGGCGATTCGCAAGCGGCCGGCGCTCCGGAGCCGGCTGCCCAAATTGATACACCGAGCGTGGCCATGGCCAAACTCGAAAGCGAGCTGCAACTGGCCGCCGCCATCGAGAGCCTTGCACCTGACCACCGCGAAGTCATCGCGCTGCGCAATTTGCAGCGATTGCCGTTCGATGAGGTGGCGCAGCGCATGAACCGCAGCCGCCCCGCCGTGCAAATGCTGTGGATGCGGGCCATCCAGAAACTGCAGGAAGTCATTCAGCAAGAAGCGTGATCGGGTAACTGCCTCATGTCGCCTTTCGCTCCGCGAAAAGGCGTTCTTTCGCGGAGCGAGAGGGCTACACAAGCCTCATTTCTGCATGATCGGCAGGTAGTTGTTGGGTATCTGCAAGATGATGAGGGCCATGGCCGTGGCGTACGATGTGCAAACCGTGGTGTCCGTCCAAGCGCCGTCGCCAGTTGTTCGGGATCGGGCCAGCAGTTCTTCTCGAATCGCGGGGAACCATTCCTGCCAGAATTTGCCGCCGGCCGTCCACATGGCCTGCACCGCGTAGTATTGGCCGTAGTAATAGTGCATGTCCTGCATCATCATGCCGCCACGCGCGCCGAACTGCAAGGGGCGCACATTGGCGCCCGGCTTGAAGCCCTGCAAATATCGAAGCCCATTGTCGATTTCTTTTCCCTCGTAGATGCCGGCGCAATAGAGCGCCACCACTCCCGCCGCCGAACGAGCGAACGCGGAAGAATTGCGGCCGCTGGCCATGTAGTTGAAACCGCCGTCGCCGTCGAGGTTCTGGCATTTCTTGACGTAGGTCGTGCACTTATCGACGACGGCCTTGTTCACTTGCAACCCGGCGTTGCGCGCCGAGCGCAAGGCCATGATCTGGCAAATCGTCACTGACACGTCCGCCGCCGTGGGTCTTGGGTCATAGCGCCACCCGCCTTCGTGGTTCTGGCTGGTCTCGATCAACTTGACCGCCCGTTCCAGGGTGTCGCGGATTCGTTTTTGGGATTCCTTCTTGGCCGCCATGCCGTACGCTTCTCCGAGCAGCAGCGTACCGAACCCGTGGCCGTACATGGCCCCGAATGAATTGCCGCTTTTGTGGAAGAGATACCCGCGCGTGTCCGCCGATTCGCGGCCGATCACGTAATCGATGGCTTTCTCGACGCTTTTGCCATAGCGGCCGCGGCCGGGTTGGTGGCCGCCCGCCATGAAGGCGAGGGCCGCGAGGCTGGTGACCGCCACATTGCCCCGGTATCCACCCTCGCCCCATGAACCGTCCGCCGCCTGATTGTCGGAAAGGAACTTCATTCCTCGGTC
>JBGQCZ010000279.1:0-6909 GCA_041495645.1 Gemmataceae bacterium
CTCGCTTTTTCATTTCCTTGGCTCGCTTTTTCGTTTCCTTGGCTCGCCCTTTCCTGTGCTTGGCTCGCAGATTCATCCGCCGGGTCGTTAACCACATTGGCTTTGGGCATTTCCAGGACTTCGCCGGTGTAGCGGCGGGGCGGAGCGCCGCCAGCCAGGTCGCGCAGCTTCTTACGATACCACTCGCGCATGTCGCCGAGGTGTCCTTCGACTTCGGTCTTGCGCTCGGCTACTTCTCGCTGTTGCTGATGGAGCGTTTCGGTCTGTTTCGCCAGCTTTTGCGAATTCTCATCGACTTCCTTGGCGGCGGCGTTGAGGGCTTGCTGCTTGAGGTCGAGCAGGCTTTCATTCTGGGCGAACAGATGCTTCATATCGCCGACGCGGCCTTGCCAGTCGATGATCTGTTGGCGGAAGGCGGTGACAGCGAGGCGATGCTCGGAGCGCGCCCGATGAAGGGCGAGTTCTTGCTGTCGCAAGCGGTCGGTCTCGGCCTGAATCTGTGCCCGCAGTTCTTGCAAATCTTCCTGGCTCTGACGGGCGTAAGTATGAAGCTCATTCAGGTGCCCGCGAAGTTGTTCGCGAGACTGGGTGAGGCGATCGATCGCGCCCTGGCTGCGCAATTCGAGTTCGGGCAGGGCACGAGCCAATTCGTTGGCCTGGCGCAGCGTGTCAGAGCGGAACGCTTCGAGATCGGTGCGGGCCTTGGCCATCTGCTCGGCCACGCCACCCTGATCGGATTCCCAGCGGGTGCGCGACTCGAAAGCGAGTTTGCGCTCGGCGGCGATTTGCAGACCGGCTTCCTTCAACCGCTCCACTTGCCGCCGCACGTTGTCTTCGCGATGCGTCAGGGCGGTGTTGAGCCGTTGAATCTCCGCGGCGCGGGTTTCAAGGTCGGCTTTGAGTTGTTCGAATTGATCCTGCGCCGCGCGACGCTCTTGATCCGTCTGTTGTCGGGCTCGGGCCAGGTCCGCCTCTTTTCCACCCAACCCCTGCGATTGCTCTTCAATGGCCCGGGCCCGGGCCCCCAACTCTTCGCCCCGCCGCAACAACTGCTCCTGCAGCGCTTTGCGCGCTTCTTCAGCCTGCGTGAGAACGGTTTCGCGCTCGCGGATCGACTGCCGGTCCGCCTCGACCCGCTGCTGCAACTCGACCAACTGCTGCGCCCGCGCCCGCAAGAGACCGGTTTGCTCGAACTGCTCCGCCGCTTGCGCGTTCAGCTTGCTCTCGAGTTCTTTAAGTTCCGCTTCCTTCGCGTTCAACTGATCCTGCAACTCCTTGATGCGCGTCACGGCTTCGTGCAAGGCCGCGTTTCGTTCCGTATGCGAGGCTCGTTCGAGTTCACGCTCCTTGTACTCGGCGTCCAGTTCGCCCTTGAGCTTGTCCGCCTGTTCGAGCCGTTGCTTGAGTTGGGTCGCGATCTCGTCGTTCCGCGCCCGATCCTCCGCCAGTTGCTGCGCTTGCTGCCGCAATTCTTCCTTGAGGCGGTCCATTTTCGAGCGGATCGCAGCCAGCATCGCTTGCTGGCCTTCCAGCATCGAAGCCCGCTCGAGGAGTTGCCCGGCCAGCGATTCCTGTTCGGCCTTCTGCTTCGTCAACCGTTCGGCTTCATCCTTGAAGCGAACGTGCCCGCCGTCCAGCAATCGCGCTTGTTCTTCCAATTCCTGAGCGTCGCGCTGCATTTGCGCGTAGCGCTGCTCGATCTCCTGGCTCTTGGCGTCGGTCCCCTGTTGCTTGGTTGCGAGCAGGACTTGCAGGCGATCGAGGCGGACGAGGTCGGCCTGGTACTGCGACTGCATCTGCTGGGCGAGTTGAGAATCGGCGTTGGACTTGGCGGCCTGCGCCTCGCGTGCGGCAATCGCTTGTTCGCGCGTGGTGAGTTCAGCCAGTCGAGGCTGGAATGTCTGCACGCGGGCCGTGAATTCCTGCAGTTGCGTTTCAAATTCCTTTTCGCGGTTCTGCAACTGCAGCCGCATGTCTTGTACTTGTCGCGCTTCGGCTTGGGTATGCTGCTGTTGCGCGATGGCGCCTTGGCGCTCGCGTTCGAGGTCGAGTTTTTGCTGTTGAATCTCGCGGTCGATCTCATCGCGGCGGCGATACCAGATGACGCGATCGGATTCGAGTTCGTGGGCCTGCTCTTTAAGTTGCCGCTGCTGTTCGCGGAACTGGGTCACTTCCTGCTGATATTGCTGCCAAACGTTTGCCGAGGCCCCGGCGAGCGGTTGGGGAGCATACTGCGGCGGCGGGGGAATCGGCACAAACGATACGGCCGCGGCAGGTTCCGCGCGTCGTGTTGGCGCGGCTTCAGGGAGTGCCAGATGAACGTGCAGTTCCACGTGGCCAATTTGCAGAACATCGCCGTGGGCCAGCGTGGCCTGCGTGACCACGGGCTGGCCATTCAGAAAAATAGGCTGCGTGGGTGCGAGCTTACGAATGCGCAGACCATCGGCGCGGCGGACGACTTGAGCGACGATGGGAGGGAGGTTCGTACCGGGGATGCGCAGATCACAGCCGGCGACGCTGCCAATGATGAATTCTTCACCGGCGACATCGTGCCAGGATGGGCGGGCGGCGCCGTGCCGCATTTCAAGACGTACCAGCGGAGCGTCGCCGGCGATCCGGGACGGCATCTGGTTGGATAGGGGCATGCCAAGAGGTCCATCGCTAGGCCCGGCGCAGGTCCGGGCGCGGTGACGATCCGTGCCACACGACCCCGATTCTCGGGCCGGCGCGTCCCGCGCCCGATAACGGGGCACCAGATTCAACCCGATTTGCCCAACTTTGGGAAGCCCGAGTTTGCTTTACCTGTTGCCAGCGTCAGCAGATTGATTTCCGGTCTAGCGGAAAAGCGAATCGGCATGTTCACGACACCCACGC
Source organism: Gemmataceae bacterium (assembly GCA_041495645.1). Classification (GTDB taxonomy): domain Bacteria; phylum Planctomycetota; class Planctomycetia; order Gemmatales; family Gemmataceae; genus JBGQCZ01. The sequence continues at coordinate 2,875 of JBGQCZ010000279.1, forward strand.
CTCGCGTCACAAATACTTGAACCACCGGCCCTTGAACCAGTCCGGCTAGGTATTTGGATCCGTATCGCGACGGGACTCGCGGTGCACCGAAGCCGGGGAAATAGATCTGCCCGCCGTGGGTGTGCCCACTCAAGACTAATCCGATGCGCTCGTCGCGAATTCGTTCGACGTAATCGGGATTGTGACTGAGAAGCAGGCAGGTTTCGTCCGGCGCCGTGTCTCCGATTGCCGATGCCAAATCCTGTTTGCCATGCCAGAAATCGTCGACGCCGCCAATTCGCAGTCGTAAGGCTTGCGAACTCACGGAGTGGAAGGAGGCCGAACACTGGGATACGCTCGCCGCCGCTTATGCCGAAACGGGTGAATTTGCAGAAGCGGTCAAATGGCAGCAAAAAGCCTTGGATTCTCCCGAATTCTTCCGGCGCGATCCCGATCGCGAAAAGGAACTCGAAAAGGCCCGAACGCGGCTCAAACTATATCAGGAACACAAGCCCTATCGCGATGAGTAGGGGAAACTCATCCCACCAACTCACTCACCACGTCGCCCCACGGCACCAACTGAATTGGTCTCGCCAATCGGTCTTGCATCTCGTGGTCTTTCGCGATGCCCAGGCAGTGATAGATGGTGGCGATGATGTCGGCGGGTTTGACGGGTTGGCTGCTGGGGCGGCTGCCGATCTTGTCGCTGGCGCCGTGGATGTAGCCGGCCTTGATGCCGCCGCCGGCCAGCATGAGCGAATAGCAGAAATTCCAATGGTCGCGGCCGGCGCCGGGATTCACTTTCGGCGAACGGCCAAACTCGCCCATAATAGCGACCAACGTTCGTTTCAACATGCCCCGATCATGCAGGTCGTTGAGCAAAGCCGAGACGGCCAGGTCGAGTTGCGGCAGCAGTGACTTCTTGAGCGATTGAAAGTTGTTCCCGTGCGTGTCCCAAGTAGCGTTGGCGTCTGGCGCCCAGGAAATGCAGGCCACGCGGGTACCGGCTTCGATCAGCCGTCGCGCCAACAGCACACTCTGGCCGTAGATGTTGCGGCCATAGGTTTCGCGGACCTTGGCCGGTTCGCGGTCGAGGCGGAAGGCGCGTTGCGTGTCGGGGGCGGTGAGCAAGTCGAAGGCGCGCGTCTGGAAACCGCCCATGTCATTCGCCGCGACCGAGCCGGCCATGTGATCGATCAGCCGGCGGCGATCGTCGAGGCGGCGCGGGTCGATGTCCGGTCCGAGCGTCAATTCGGGCATGGCGAAATCCGGCGCGTTTGGATCGCGCAGCACGAAGAGTGGATCGTACGTGCGGCCCAAGATGCCGCCGAAGAAGCCGGGTTGCGGCGGACCGCCTTTGCCTTCCTGCGTGATGTAGGGCATCGAGACGTACGGCACAACCGGATTGCCCGGCGGGCGGACAAATCCGACAACTGATCCGATCGACGGCTGATCGGTGGTTCTGGTTCCGATTGCTACATTGGTGTCGCCACGATCATGTCCAGTAAGCCCCGTGTAAACCGCAGCCGCGTGGGCATTGTTGACGCTGTGATGGACGGAGCGCACTACCGTCGCGTGGTGCATAAGCCTAGCCAGTCGCGGCAAATGTTCGCCGAATTGCACTCCGGGCACGCTGGTTGGGATTGGCTTGAACTCGCCGCGAATCTCAGCGGGCGCGTCGGGCTTCATGTCCCACATATCCAGATGGCTCGGCCCGCCGTTCAGGAAAATGACAATGCAGGCGTCCGCGCTTGCGGAGGCGACTGATTCACGAGCGCGAATCAATTGCGGCAGGCTCAAGCCCAGCAGCGACGCGCCGCCGACTTGCAGCATCCGGCGGCGCGATACCATCGGCCCAGGACATTTCCATTCCGGCATGATGCTTCTCCTTTGGCGAGATAGCTACATTCGATTATGCGCGACAACTGGCAGGAATGACAACCGGCGAATTGGAAATTCGGGTAGCGTCTCGGTTCGTGGGACAGAAATTCTTCCTTGCTTGCGCTGCGGGCTGCCATTCAAGATGCAGCCCGCAGCGCAAGCAAGGAAGCCGCGGACTTCTCATCGCCGACGTGTCGCGGTATAGTATGATTGCCACGCTTTTTGATTCGTCGCGGCTTTGCCGGCCGGCAGAATTCTGGTACAACGAGCAGAAATGGGCACGGCGGTCGTGCACCGCTTGGTGAGGGTCGGGCATGGGGCTCCTCGATCGCGAATACTACCGGGAAGAAGAAGGCGGTCCATTCACCGCTTGGCTGCGGAAAGGCTCGTTCACCAAGATCATCGTCGTCTTGAACGTCCTGTTCTTCGTGATTCAAGTCGCCACACAGACGAAGGGAATTGAGGCTGGTGCGTTTACCGATGCGCTTTCTTTGGTTGGCGGCCAAGTCATGGGCGGCGAAATCTGGCGACTGCTTACCTACGCGTTTCTCCACACCACCGACAGCTTGATGCCGTTCTTATTCAACCTCACCGTGCTTTGGGTGGTGGGCCAGGAAGTCGAAGAGCGCATGGGACGCGCACGATATTTGGCGTTTTACCTGCTGGCAGCGTTGATCGGCGGGTTGGGTTTTGTTGCAGCAGCCAAGTTTGGTCTCAATGGCACGACGCTCGAAAAAACGCGGGTGTTGGGCGCGACGGCGCCTCTTACCGCTCTGCTCGTGTGGCTCACGTTGCAATCGCCGCGGCTGAAGGTGCTATTTTTCTACGCCTTTCCGATTCCGGTTTGGGCGCTGCTCGCGGTGGCCGTGGGTTTCGATTTCTGGGGCATCATCCAGCCCGGCCAAAACGAAGTCGACGGGCGGCGGCTCACCCTGATCGGCCATCTTGCGACAGCCGTTTTTGCGGCGGGAGTCCAGCTGGCCTCGCGGCCGCCAAGACGGCCCAAATCTCGTCGGCCGGCCCGGCCAACGCGCGAGCGGCCGGACCTCCGCATTTTCCGAGGCGAGCATCCGCCCGCGGACGACAACGAGCAAACGGAGACAGTGCCCACGCCGTCCCGCGAAGCTGACGAATTGTTGGAGGCGCAGCTCGACGCGGTGTTGGCCAAAGTCGCGGACCAAGGCCAGACCAGCCTGAGTTCGGCTGAACGGGAGATCCTCCAGCGCGCCAGTGAAGTATACCGCAAGCGCCGCGGCTAGCGAGAAAACGCACTCATGCCGATCTACGAGTATTCCTGCCGAACGTGCGAACACGTTTTCGAGGCCTTGGTGGACGGCGAGGGCGACGCCGAGTGCCCCAAGTGTCGCGCTCGGAGTCTCGACCGCCTCCTGAGTTTGCCGGCCCGAACAAAGCTGCCTGCTGAACGCAAGACCGCCTGTTCGGCCGACTCGAGCGTCCCGCCCTGTGGACCGATGTGCGGCCGCTGGACAGGTTGACCGAATTCGTTCAAATCCATGCATCTCCGTTAATCCAACGTGCGCCTCTTGAATTCCCGACAGTTTGACGTTAAGACTTGCATCATCAAGTTATTCAAAAGATCGTTTTCTCGTCTCGTTTTCTCTTATTGGCTTTTTCCCCGGCGTGTCCGAGTCGAGCCGGCGAAGAAGAGTCGTTGGACCGACTCGGTGTCCATCTTGAGGAGGCAACAATGGCCAAGCGAAGCAAGGACCCCGTGGCGGCATCGGCAAACGACACGGCGCTAATGCTGAAAGCAGTTGCGGACCCCGACCGGCTCAAGATCATCGAAAGCCTGCGCCACGGGTCGAAGACGGTTAGCGACCTGGCCAAGATCCTGCGGGCCGAAATCGTGAATGTCTCACATCACCTGGGAGTGCTGCGCCGCAGGAAACTCGTCGGCTTTCAAAAGAAGGGCCGTTTTGTCCACTACAAGCTGAACCCGGACCTGTACAAGGTGTCCGACCGTGGCGAAACTTTGTTGCTCGGCGGTTGTAAGCTCGAAATTGGCAAATGACCACGAAATGCAACTGCTCGCCCGCCTTTGGAACGCCACGCAGCAACAGTACGACGCCATCCCGGAAGGCGGCTTCCTCCGGATCCGCGGCCGCACCGAGAGCTATAAGGGAAATCTCCAATTCATCATCGACGGCCTCCGCC
>JBGQCZ010000280.1:0-6896 GCA_041495645.1 Gemmataceae bacterium
GTCGCCGCTACGGAATTGAATCGCGCCGCGAATCGACTTGGCAAACGCCGTTGCCCATGGAAGCAGTTCCTTGTCCAGCGCGGCCGCGTCGCGTTCGGCCCGCTTGAGCATCGCGTCGCGTTGCGAGCCCTGCGCCAACGCAGCGGCAACGGCGCCGCGCAGGTGGGTGGCGGTCACGCGCAGCTGTTGAACGCGAACGAATCGACCCACCGTCAAGTGCTGCCAAATCGACGTGAGCCGATTCCATGCCTCCATGATTTTGCCTTCGTACAAGTCAATCCGGCATTCGCTCATCATCGCCGTGATCTGCGGCAAATACGACCCGGATTTCTCCGCTTCGAGCGATTGATGCTGGATCAGCCGGCGGGCACCGATGGAATCACCCGCGGCGAGGCGAGCGATGGGGGCGGCGAACGCGGCCAGGTGGATGCCGGCAAAACGATCGTGGCGGGCCATCGCATCCTGACCAAGGCGGTCGGCCAATTCAATTAGATCCTTGAATCTCCCCAGTTGGTACAACGACCAGGCCTGGAATGCACAGGCCACGTCGCGTTCCCAGGCGACGCCCGTGCAATGAGCGCGAAACATGCGTCCGGCATCGAGAAGGCATTGCTGCGCGACTTGCCATTGGCCGAGATTGTGATGGACGATTCCCTCGGCGAGCGCGTGCATAGCGAGGGCGTGCGCATTATTGAGACCCGTGGCCAAAACGCGGGCCGCTTCCAAGAATCGGGAAGCACGCGTTGCGGCACTCAAACCGTCGGTCGATATGTGAGCGGCCTGCCAGGACAAAGCGCGAGTCAGCCGAAACGGCTCGCCGGAGTCCAAAGCATGCCGCAGGTGAACCGCTTGGAAATAGGCCCCGCCGATTACATCGAACAGACTCAACCCGGCGGTTGCCGCCCAGCAGAGATCGATTCGTTCCAATTCGTCGGCGGAGACATCTTCAACCGCCCGTTCCTGGAATTCCAGTCCGCGCCAGCGCAATCGCAACCGCTCCGCCGCCAAAGCGAGTGTCGCACGGCGCGGCGATGAGGGCAAGCTTAAACCGCCAGCCTGCAAGACCTCGTGCAGCGCCCTGAGACCTTCGTCAAAATGGCCGCTTACGCACAATTGGTAGGCGGCGCGCCGCTTGAGTTGAAGGACGGTGGTGCGGTCGAAACCGTGGCAAGCGGTGATGTAGGCGCGAGCGGCTTCGGACCCTTGTCCCGCGTTGGCCAAGGCGTCGCCGAGTTTGCGCCAGAGGATGCCCGTCTCCTGAGGCGAGCGGGTGCGCAAGTCCAATCCGACACGATAAAGCTGGGCCGCCCGGTCAAACGCCAATGCCTCCGACGCTTCGTCAGCGGCCTTGACGTAGTGATCGGCAGCCTCCTCGGCCCGGCCGGCGCCAAGACAATGCACGGCCAACAAGACGTGTTCCAGTGGATACGCCGCGGCGTAGGCTCTTGCCAGGCGATCGTGATTGGCCGCTTGCTCTTCGGCCGTCATCGCCTTAATTACCGCCTCACGGACGCCGTCGTGGTAACATTCGACCCAATGGTCGGCTCCGGTTTCACTAGTCTTTACCCAATGTCCCGCACGCAATCTGTTCATGGCCGTCAGTGGTTCGCCCGGCAATTCGGCTGCCCGAATCGAAGTGCCCTCTCGCACCGGCTGGCCCGCGACCGCCAACACGCCCAGCAACTGCCGTTCGGCGCCCGTCATTCCGCTCATCCGCGTATGAATGACACGATCAAGAGTGATCTCGGAAATAGCAGCGCGGATTCGTTCGTGAGCGAGCCGTTCGCGGTAATGCCGGGTTAGTTCGAGGACGAGCAACGGCCACCCCCGCGACTCGCGCCCGATGGCCGTTGCCAATTCCTCATCGGCTGCCGAATCGTCAGCCAATAAGGCTTGAGCCAAACTGTTGGCTTCGAGCTCCGTTAGCTCGTTCGGATCAGCATCGAACACCAACACGCCCGGGCTCGACTTGAGTTCGGCCAATGCCTGGGGCCACGGCCCCGCTGTCTCCTCGCTCCGATAACCAGCGATCAACATCAGCGCTGGTGCCTGCGGTGTTCGCAATAGCTCTTCGAGCAAGCGGGCACTATCGGCGTCTCCCCATTGCAGGTCGTCGAGCCAAAGAATCAGCGGCTGATGCTGCGCCAGGTTTGCAAACAACTGCCGCAATGCTTGACCCGCCTGCCGCCGCAATTCGGCCGGGTCGGCGTGGTCGGTCACACGCCAGTGAACCGAACCGAGCCGTAGTCGCCGCAAGACCGGAAACATTTTCGACAGGCTGCCCATGCCCTCGGGAACCAGCGGGGCAAGAGCGTCGGTTTCGAATTGGGCAAGAAACTGGCACAACGAATCGATCAGTCCGTCCAACGCCTTGTAGGGCACCGATTCTTGTTCGTAGCAGCGGCCCTTCAGAACCGAAACCGACTCGCGATGGGTCAATCGATCGAGGAATCGTTCGACGAGCGTGCTCTTGCCCATACCCGTGCGGCCACGGACGCGAACCACAGCGCATTGACCGGAATCGGCCGCCTCCCACGCCGACTGTAACTGAGCAAGTTGCCGGTCGCGGCCAACGAGCGGCAAGTCGCGAACGCGCAGCGAGTCTCCGCGCGGCCGGGGCAACGATGTATCGCCGTCAAGAAAACTCAGGATGGCTTCCGCGCCAGCCCGTTTTGCCGGGTCGCGTTGAATGAGCGCGGCGCACAATTCGCTCCAGCCTTCGGGCACGCCCGCGATCACATCGGCGGGCGGCGGCGGCTCCATATGTTGTTGCTGCCAAATGAGGTTCGTGCGCGATCCCTGAAACGGCCGGCGGCCCACCAGCGTCTCGTACAAGATCACGCCGACGGCATACCAATCGGTTGCCGCCGTCGCCGGCTTGCCCGCGAACCGCTCCGGCGCGATGTAGCCGAGACTGCCGACCAATTCGCCCGTGGCGCCTTCCTGCCGTTCCGGCTTCCATTCCGCCACCAAACCGAAATCGAGCAACGCGACGCGGTCCTTGGGAGTGACAATCACATTGGTCGGCTTGACGTCGCAATGCAGCAATCCCGACTCGTGAAGGAATCGCAGTCCCTCAACCAGTTGTCGCAAGCCGGCGCCCAAATGTTTGACGCGCTCGTCGAGCGACGCGATCGATGTGTACCGCTCCGTGAATGGTTGACCCTCGACCAGTTCCATGACGAGGCACCAGTTTCCGTCCACCTGCCGAAGTTCGTGGACGGCGGCCAGATTCGGGTGGCTCAGGTCGGCGACGCTGCGGAACTCCTGCTTGAATCGCAACAGCATTGATGGATCGGGACGCGGCAAATACTTTACGGCGACGAGTCCGCCGCGCTTGAGGTCAACGGCGCGATAAACCACGCCCATGCCGCCGCGGCCAATTTCTTCCTGAATCTCGTAGCCCGGAAGGGCCGGCGGCTTGACGCTGCCGAAGCGATGGGAAGCGGCCGAGGTGAAGCGAACTTCGTCGGAATCGAGCCGAGAAGTGGGCACGTCTTTCGAGCCCGGCGGTCGTTTGCCGTTCGTGTGATACACTTCGCCCGAAAGGCCGCAGTGCGGGCATTGCGGAAGCACGCGCGTCGATTCGCCGCCGTCGGACGGTTCTTCCGACAGCCAGGTGTGCCCGTTCGAGCATGCGAACCGTCGCGACATGTTCAAAGCTCGGCGAAGTTCTTGAGAATCGCCAGTCCGACCCGCTGGCTTTTTTCCGGATGAAACTGCGTGGCGTAGATGTTATCGCGCCAAATGGCCGACGCGAACGGCGTCGGATAGTCGGTTTCGGCGGCGACGATCTCCCGGTCGCGCGGCACCGCGTAGTAAGAGTGCGTGAAATAAACCGCGTCGCCGTCGTGCAGATCACGAAAGAGTGGGCAATTGCCGCGCAAGCGAAGTTGGTTCCAGCCCATATGCGGAACCTTGAGGCCGGGTTGGTTGTTGAATCACACCACGTCGCCCGCAAACAGATCGAGGCCCTGGTGCACGCCGTCTTCGTGCCCGCGCGTGAACAGAAACTGCAAGCCCAGACAAATGCCCAACAGCGGCCGGCCGGCGCGAACGTGATCGAGCACCGGCTCCACCAGGCCCGAGTCACGCAGCTTGGCGATGCCGTCGCGAAACGCCCCGACGCCCGGAAGGATGAGTTTGGTCGCCGCGGAAACTCGGGTCGCATCGCCACTAATCACGGCCGCGTGGCCCAAATGCTCGAACGCTTTCTGAACGCTTCGCAGGTTGGCCATCCCGTAGTCGATGATCACGATGTCTTGGGGCATAACTATCCATGTCCCGCTTTAGGCTCGGGCGGACCTTTCGATGGATTGATCCGGCCCATCAAGAAACTCAATACCAGCATCACTCCAGCGCAACCCACGACGAACATGCCCAGGATTGTCGGGTAGAAAAGAATAACTTGGACCAGCGGCCCGATCCAACTCCAAAACAACCAGGTTAACAGCGCTCCTGTCGCCAAGCCCGGCCCAAATGGTATTTCGTTCTCACCACGAACCAAGAGACTGGGCAACGCGAATAACAACGACACGACTCCGCCGACCAGGAACGCGATCACGACGGGTTGCCAGCCGAGGAACGCGCCCACCATCATCATCAAGTCGGCGTCGCCCAGGCCAAGCGCTTCGCGGCCAAGCCCCTTTTCAAACAGAAACTTGACCGCACGCAGCATGAACGAGCCGACCAACGCCCCGACCAAACCGGTCGCCAAGCCCAGACGCCAGCTTCCGGGTGGCAGCCAATTCGGCAGCGGGCCCCATACGGGCCACGGATAAAGACCCTGCTTTTGCATTTGATCGCCTTGGAGCATCCACCATTCGTCCGTTCCGAGTTGCTGGTTGGGAGCCGGCATCGCCGACGCAACGCTGTTGGGCCACGGCCATGGGAACGCCGTGGCCAGCGCGATGCCGACGATTGTCCCTGCCAAAGTAATGGACAGAGGAATGGACCGGTTTTGAAGATCGCTGAAGGCCGCAACCACCAGCAAGCTAAATAGGATCGCCCGATGCAGAAAGAACCAAAGCAACTTTAGGTTCTGCGAGCTAAACAAGTAGTGTTTCAAATTTCGCGCCGCTGAGTCGAATTCGGGCATATGGTGGATGTTGCGAATGATCTCGAAATAGAAGATCGCCACGAAGCCGACCGCCACCAGCAATTCCACGAAGAAATAACGCATCGAAAACGGCATTTTGCAGTTTCGGCATCTCCCGCGCAACAGCCAGTAACTCAATAGCGGAATATTGTTCCAAATTCGGATGGGTTGAAAACAATTTCCGCAGCGCGACCCGGGCCAGATCACGCTCTTTTCGAATGGAAGCCGGGCGATGCCGACGTTGAGAAAGCTGCCGACAATCGAGCCGAGGACGAAGAGGCAGATGAGCAACCAGAGGGTCATGCCGTGTTCGACGATGAAATTGACCATGCAACCAGAATATCGGCGGCAATCTGATCCGGCGAGCGGCCGGCGGTCTCGACGATCAAGTTCGCGCACTCGCGGTAGAGCGGTTCGCGGAGCCGAAGCAACTCCTCGATCTCGGCGCGGCCGCCAACCGAGAGGTTTGGCCGCCGATCGGCCGTGGCCGAATCGGCCGTAAGTCGCTGCAGAAGAGTATCCGCGTCCGCGGTTAGCCAGACGGCTTTCCCCGTCATCTTGATCTTCCGGCGATTTGAATCCCGGCCGACCACTCCCCCGCCCGTCGCGATCACGGCTGGGCCACGTTCAATGAGTTTGCCGAGTATTTGTTCTTCGCGATCCCGAAATGCAGGCTCGCCTTCCTCGACGATGATGGCGCGAATGGACCGGCCCGCGTCCGCTTCCAATGCCTCGTCGGCGTCGTAGAACGGAATTCCCAAGTGTTGAGCGACCAATCGGCCAACGGTGGTCTTGCCACTGCCGCGCGGACCAATGAGAAAGAGCGAACCGCTCATTCGTCTTCGCTCTCCTCCTCCTCCGTGAGATGCTTAACCGGTGACAGCGCGCGGCGGACGATTTGCCGAAGCTCGCTGAGAGGAGCCTCGCCGCCCGTGAACAGCCGGTACTGCTCGGCCGCCTGCCGAACGAACAATTCCACACCCGTGACCACCCGGCATTGCCTGACCCGCGCTTCCTTCACCAGCAGCGTCGTTTCCGGATTGTAAATGGCGTCCAAGACCAACATGCCGGGTTGCAGGTATCCGTAGTGAATTGGCGTGTCGTCTACATTGGGGTGCATGCCCACCGAAGTCGCGTTAATGAGAATGTCGCACGTGCCGACGTGCCGGCCCATCCAATCGAGCACCCGACCCTCCACCTCCGCGCACAGTCGATACGCGCGTTCCGGTGTGCGATTCGAGACGGTCAAAATGCACCCCGCCTTTCTCAAGGCGTGGGCAATAGCGCGAGCAAATCCGCCGGCGCCCAACAACAGCACCATTTTTCCGCTAAGCTTGCCGGGCGTTCCGTCCTCATTCGGCGCCAACGCGGATTGCAGCGTATCGAGCACCGCTTGATAATCGGTGTTGGCGGCGGCGAACCCACCGTCACGCAGCCGAATGAGCGTATTGGCGGCCTTGGTTCGTTCGACAATTTCGTCGGGCTTGTCCGCGAGGGCTGCCGCGCCTTCCTTGTGCGGAATGGTCACGCTGTAACCGTGCACGGGTAGTTCGTCGAAGGCATCCACGTGTTCTTGAAGTTGGCCTCGCGTCACGCGAAACGGCAAATAGACACCGTTCAGGTTCTTGCGCCGAAAGAGCGTGTTGTGAACCAGGGGGCTCATGCTGTGAGCCACGGGATCGCCAATGATGCCGAAGACCTTCGTTTCGGAATTGATGCGGTCCACGGTGGCGTTGAACGCAAAGAGCACGCTCTGGTTGGCGGTGTGCATCCCGACGAACACGGCGACCCCGAGCAC
>JBGQCZ010000281.1:0-6889 GCA_041495645.1 Gemmataceae bacterium
CGATCCGTTGGGCCGGGCGCTGGCGGTGATTGAGGCCGGCATGGGGTTTGGATTTCTGGCGATCGTGATCGGCTATCTTCCGGTGTTGTTTCAGGCGTTCTCGCGGCGCGAGGTCATGATCGCACTGCTCGACGCGCGGGCTGGATCGCCCCCGTCCGCGGCCCAATTCCTGCTGCGGCTGGGCGCGTCGCGGAATATCGGGTCAGTGGATTCGTTCCTGGCCGAGTGGGAGCGCTGGGCGGCCGAGCTATTGGAAAGCAACCTGTCTTTTCCGTTGCTGAGCTACTACCGCTCTCAGCACGACAACCAATCCTGGCTCGCGGCCCTCACCGCCGTCCTAGATTCGTGCGCCTTGCTCATCGTTGGGATCAAGGGGCACAACCCGTACCAGGCCCAACTCACGTTTGCGATGGCCCGGCACGCCGCCGTCGATCTGGCGCTCGTGCTCAAGACTCCGCCCATCAATCCCGAGCCCGACCGCTTGCCCGACGACAAGCTGCAGCGGTTGCGGGAACTCTTGCGCGAGGCGGGACTGGAGATCGCCGAGGGACCGGCCGTCGACGCCAAACTAACCGAATTGCGCGGCATGTACGAACCGTTCATCAACGCACTGGCCGAGCGCTTCCTGTTCGCAGTGCCGCCGATTCTGCCCGATACGACGGAAGCCGACAACTGGCAACGCAGTGCCTGGCAGCCGCGCACTCCGGGACTGGAGCGCCTTGCGGTCCCGGAAGGCGATCAGCATTTTTGACAAGAAATGAGCCCGCAGCGCTAGCAAGGATGTGTCACGAACCTTGCTGGCGCTGCGGGCTCATTTTCTCCAAGAGGTGAGCCGCGTTATTCGGCGCGTTTGCGCGCTTGCGCCTGTTCCGTCGGCAACTGCACGTCCCACGCCAGGTGAAACAGTTGCATGGTGCGGATTACCCAATAACTCAGGTCGAGTTGCCACCAGCGCAGGCCGTGGCGGGCCGAGGTGGGAAAGGCGTGATGGCTGGCGTGCCAGCCCTCGCCCATCGCCAGCACGCCGAACACGACGTTGTCGCGGCTCTGATCGCTGCTGCGGAACGGCCGCAGGCCCCAGAGGTGGCAGGCCGAGTTGATGCTCCAGGTGATATGGTGCACGACGAAGATCCGCACCAGCCCGCCCCAGATCAACGCGGTCCACACCCCGCCCCAGGATTGCGAAATCACCCCGCCCAGCACGCCCGGAATCACCAACCCCAGAAGGATCCACAGGGGAAACAGCGCACTCGTCAGCCGCAGTGTCGGGCTCTTGGCGAGGTCCTGAACGTAGCGGGTCAGGTCGGATGGGTCGTGCTTGAAGAACCAGCCGATGTGCGCGTGCCAGGCCCCGCGCAGCATGCCGAGCACGCCGGAGCCGTGATGGTGCGGCGAGTGCGGGTCGGTGACCGTATCGCTGTATTGGTGGTGCCGCCGGTGAATTGCCACCCACTTCAGCATCGATCCCTGCACGGCCATCGAGCCCAGCACCGCGAAGATGACCTTCACGAACATGTACGTCTCGAACGCCGCGTGCGTGAACAGCCGGTGGAAGCCGATAGTGATGCCCAGGGACGTCAGAAACATCATCCCGAGCAGAGAACCCAGATCCACCCAACTAAAGCCCCAGCCCCACAGGAAAACGGGGGTTGCGATCAGGCCCACGAGCGGAGTGGTGATGCCAACAAACGTGACCAGGCGAACGCCCAGCGGCGCACGTCCGCGAGGCTGCGCGAGGGGCGGAAGTTCGGTCGTGGGGTCCGCGACCGGAAGGATGGTCAATTCATCCATGGTGGAACAGCTTCTCTTACCCGAGTTCCGCTTGAACGCAAACCACCGCCACAAGCTGAAAGATGGAGATATTATGTTATCACCGCAGCGTGGCCCGACCCAACGAATTGCCACGCCCCTTGTAGTCGGTCACTCCGTGACCGGAAAAGAACGATCCGACACGACTTAACCGGACAACAACTGCCCCACTTCCCGCCAAGCCTCACAGGCAAGAATGTGTAAGTTGCAACGCGTGCCGGGCCTTTTCCGCGTCCTTTTCTTTCACGAACACATAGTCCGTGTCGAAGGTTGAAATGGTGAAGACGGCGATGTTGGCGTCGGCGAGGGGATTCAGGAGCGATGCCAGCACGCCGACCATTGAAAATGGAATCGCGCCAACGATACGCAGACAGCGCCAATCGCGTTCGCACTTCACGTCAGCGGGAACCTGCGCCTGGCGGCAGACGATGGAAAGCTCATCGGCGGTTCGGGTGATCGATACGAACGGTCCGGCGGCCCAGGCGGGGATGGGTTCGTTCGCGGGCAGACGGGAGATCGCGTAACCGTCGGGAAGGAACTCGACGGCAAGCGGGTGGGAATTCATGAGAACGCCGAAAACAAGAATCACGAGCACCGGAGCGGACTCTTACCGCTTGAGAAGTTACAATCTCGGATACAACGAATCAAGCTTCGCGTTTTCGAACGGAATGAATTCCGTTCTACGACCGTTCGGATTTGCCATGATCGAATCGCCTTGGCGTTGCCTGATGATCGCGATCGTATTGGGCGTGGGCGGTTGGGCTCGCGCGCAAGACGTTGACGACGAACCGTTGCGGCTGCGGGGGTTGTTGCCGTCGGGGGTGCGGGCGTCGGCGACGGAGAGCTGGGGCGCGTTTCGGTTTACCGTGTCGAACGCGAATACGGCGAATCGGTCGGTGCGGATCCTCGTGTACTACCCTGGGCGGCCGGACCTGCAATATGGCCGCGACGTTTGGCTGCCGGGCAATTCGAGTCTGGCGGCATGGCTGCCGGTCGGTCCGGCGGAGAGCCAATTATATTCAAATGGGCGTAAGATTGAATATCTGCTCTACGATCTCAGCGGCGGAGCGGAGCGGCTGGTGTTGCCGCAAGCGGACGAACGAGTGCGGACGCGGGACGTTATTTACCGCCGGCGGGAACCGACGACCGCCATCATGGTGGACGATCAGGTCGACGAGAACGTCTTCTTTTCGCCGCCGGAGCCGGTCGTCTTCGCCCGAACGATTCGCAATGCCGGCGGCATGTCCGAGCAGGTATTTGTCGTCCAGCCCGGTTTCATGCCCGCGCTGCCCGGCGCGTTCGATGGCATCGACCATTTCATCCTTGCCAGCAACCGGCTCCTCGCGGACCCGGCCGGCCAGGAGGCGCTGCGGCATTGGGTGCAGCAGGGCGGCAAGCTGTGGATAATGCTCGATCAGATCAAACCGGAAACGGCGGCGGCCATTCTCGGCGAAGACCTCGACTTTCAGGTTGTCGATCGCATCAGCCTGACCAGCATTAAGATCAATCGCACCAAGTTGGATGCGCTCGCGGCGGCGCAGCGCGAACTGGAACAGCCGGTGGATTTCGTCCGCGTAGCGCTCTCGGGCGGCGATCGGGTGTTGCAAACGGTCAATGGATGGCCGGCGGCGTTTGTCCGTCAGGTCGGGCGCGGGAAGGTCGTCTTCAGCACGCTCGGCCCGCGCGGCTGGCATCGCCCGCGCACGCGTGAAGATTCGGCGTCGCCGTATTCGAGCTTTCCGAACCTGCCGGTGTATCTGGTTCCGCTGGGCGAAGTCGCCGCCGAACTGCGCCTGCGTTTAGCGCCCCATCCGTTCACCACCGAGAATCTCCAACCGCTGCTCACCGAGGAGATCGGTTATTCGATCATGAGCCAGCGGATGGCCGGCGCGATCTTCGGCGTGTTGGTGCTGGCGCTGGTCGGCCTCGGGGTAGGACTTCGCCGGTCGCGGCGGCCGGAACTGTTGGGCTGGCTTAGCCCGGCGGCGGCGATCGCGGCGGCGGCTTTGTTTGTAGTTCTCGGCGAAGGATCGCGACGCGCGGTGCCGCCCACGGTGGCAGTTGCCGAGGTGGTGGATGCGGTTCCCGGCAGCGGAGAAGCCGCGGTTAACGGGCTGTATGCGATTTATCGCCCGGCGTCCGGTCTGGCCTCGATCGACGAGACCAAGGGCGCCGTACTCGATCTCGACGCGGAAGGACTCGAAGGACAAAACCGGCGACGGATCCAGACCGATCTGGACGCGTGGCACTGGGACAACCTCGCGCTACCAGCCGGCGCACGCTCCGGGCCGTTCCGTTACACAATCCGGCCCGGCCCGTTGGCGGCCAAAGCGCGGTTCGGTCCGAACGGACTGGAGGGGCGTCTTTCGTTGAACCAGTTCCGCAACCTCGCCGATGCGCTGATCGTCACATCAGCTCATGAGCCAATCGCGGTGCGCCTGGGCGAGGGCGGCAATTTCACGGCTGGTTCCGCCGATATGCTGCCGAGCGGACAGTTTCTATCGGGCGTGGTCCTGACCGACCAGCAACAGCGACGGCAAGCGGTCTACCGGCAACTTTTGACCCCGACGATGCCCGAGCATTTGGAGGGCCGCGATTTGCTCTTGGCCTGGTCCGAGCCGGCCGAAATTCCGTTTGCGTCTCCCGAAGGCGGTCGAACGGTGGGGACCGCGCTGCTCATCGTTCCGCTGGTGTTCGAACGACCCGCGGCCGGAACGAATGTGACGATCCCGTCGGCGTTTGTTCCGTTCCGGCGCGATTCCAACGGCCAACTCGTGCAGCCAGTTCTCGCTTCACAGATTGCGGTCGACATGCGCTTGCGCTTTCAAATTCCGCCATCCTTGCTGCCGCTGAAAGTCGAGCGGGCGACGCTGGTCGCGCGCGTTCGAGCGCCGGGTTGGCGACTCACCGTGGGCGGATTCGCGGACGACAAGCTCGTTCCGCTGCATGCGGGAGACAGCCCGGTGGAACCGGTTCGGCTGGAAATTGTTGACGAGCGCTTGCTAAAGGCGGACGAGCGCGGCGGATTGCACTTCAACGTGGCGTTGAGCGATGCACGCGGGCCGGGCGGCGATCGTCCACGCGATGCGCAATGGAAAATCGAGTCTCTCACCTTGGAAGTGGTCGGCAAGACGACGAAATAGGGGTTAGGGGTTGGGGATTAGGGTTTAAGACATGGGAACTGATGGGCCGGTCGTCGAGACCCGCGAACTTACGAAAAAATACGGGTCGCTGCTGGCCCTGGACCGGCTCACGCTGTCGGTCGGGCGCGGGCAAATCCTCGGCTTCATCGGGCCGAACGGCGCCGGAAAGACCACGACCATCAAGATTCTGGTCGGACTGGCCCGACCGACAAGCGGGGCCGCTTCCGTGGCCGGAGTGGATTGCGTCGCCGAGCCGCGGAAGGTCAAACGGCTGATCGGCTACATGCCCGATACGTTTGGTTCGTACGACAACATGCGCAGCGGCGAATACCTGGACTTTTTCGGCGCCGCGTTCGGCATGCATCGGCGCGAGCGTGGCCGGCGGATTGATGAAGTGCTTGAAATGGCCGGGGCGACCGCGTTCAAGGACTTGTACGTTGAAAGCCTGAGCCACGGAATGAAACAACGCGTCGCCCTCGCCCGCACGCTTCTGCACGATCCTGTCGCTCTGATTCTCGATGAGCCGGCCAACGGTCTGGACCCGCTAGCGCGAATCGAAATGCGGCAGTTGCTGCTGGGCCTGGCGGCGCGCGGCAAGACGCTGATCGTCACCAGCCACATTCTGCCGGAACTGGCCCGCATCTGCGACCGGGTGGCGATCATCACTCGCGGCCGGCTCCAAGCTCTCGGCACACTGGATGAAATCGCCCGCCAGTTGAGCCAACTTCGAACCATCGAAGCGCTATTGACCCGTCCGGAATCGCTCGAACGGGCGGCCGAGATCATTCGCGAACATATCGAACCCGGCGCTTCGATTACTCCATCCACGGCGGAGATTGCGGTTCGGTTTCGGACTGCAAAAAGCGAGGAAGAACTCGCACGACTGCTCTCAGCGCTTGTATCCGCAGAGCTTCCCGTAACTCAATTCCGCGAAGTGCAGACCGATCTTGAAGAAGCATTCTTGACCGTTGCGCAGCAGGACCAACCGGCGGGGGCGCACGCGTGAACCCAATTATCCGCCGCGAGCTATTGGAACTTCTTCGCACCCGGAAGGCTCTCGCCGCCCAGGTTGGGTTGGCGCTCGCTTGCGCGCTGCTGGTGCTGGTTCGTTGGCCGACCGGCGGCGTCAGCGATTTGAGCGGCGCGAGGTCGCTGCAAGTCCTTCGGATCTTCGGCTATGGACTTTTGGCGGGCATTCTCTTTATCGTTCCCGCGTTCCCGGCGACTGCGCTGGTTCGCGAACGAGTTCGCGGAACGTTGGCGTTGTTGTTGAATTCACCAATGTCGGCCACATCGATCTATATCGGCAAGCTCGGCGGTGTGTTGGGTTTCACCGCGATCCTTCTGGTGATGACGGCGCCGGCAGCCGCGGCCTGCTATGCATTGGGCGGATCGTCGGCGCAGGGCGGGGTCGGAATGCTCTACGTGGTGCTGGGCATGGCTGCCCTGCAACTGGCGACGCTCGGTTTGCTCGTGAGCGGCCGGGCCCAGTCGATCGACATGGCGCTGCGGACTACGTATGCGTCGGTCCTGGCATTGTGCGCGCTTCCGCTCGCCCCATATTGGCTGGTGCGAGGCGACACCGGTCTAGTCGCCGACATGGCGAGCTGGCTGCGGTGTCTATCGCCGTTGCCCGCCGTGATGGAGATTCTCGGGCACGGCGGCGTGGGCTCGCACGGCATGGGCGTTGGCGGCGGCGCTGTTTCGCGCTATGTACTTCTGGCCGCGCTCATGAGCTTGATCTGCGCCGCCGCGACCATTTGGCGGCTGAAGCGCTCCCCGCTCGACAAGGCCCGCCCGCCCGGCGTTATGACGGAAGACCGCTCCGCGGGCGGGCGAGCATGGCGGCGACTACTGTTCCTGGTCGATCCGCAGCGCCGGTCAGGACGGACAAGCCTGCTGATCAATCCGGTGATGGTCAAGGAGTTTCGCAGCCG
>JBGQCZ010000282.1:0-6872 GCA_041495645.1 Gemmataceae bacterium
AACGTGTTCAGCCCCTCGCCCGTGCTATTCCCGTATTGAGTGACGAAGAACGCGCCTGCCATCAGGCCCGCGATCAGGATGCCATTCCAAAAGGCACTGAAATTCCCGGCCACAATGCCGGACAGGATCGTCAGCGAAGCCCCGCCTTCACGCGACGCGGTGACGATTTCGCGCACGTGCTTCGAATGCGAACTGGTGAAAACCTTGGTGAACTCGGGGATCAACACGGCGGCGAGTGTCCCGCAGCTAATGATCGCGGCCAGTTGCCACCAGAGATGCTTCAAATCGATAAGCGTCCGATCCGGGTGGAACACATAGACTTTGCCCTCCAGAACCGTGTGTCCCTGCTGGACGGACAAGTCGCCGATCAGCCACCAGCTCATGAGGAATGACGTGGTGATGCACAGGATGGCCGCGATCCAGATCAAGCGAGTGAGCGGCGCTTCGAAATTGAATTCTTTCAGCCCCTTGTACTTGGCCTCCGAAATGGCCTGGTTGATGAAATAGGAGCAGCCGGACATGAAATCCATCAGGAAACGCATCGCAAAGATCCACACGATGAGCTTCGCCTGTAAGTCGAGGAAGTTCGTCGTATGGGTCGCCTCGTTGAATAGGCCGAACCCGGTATTGGGAGGCAGCTTGAAAAACGCGAGGATTCCGGTCTCGGTGATGGCCAGAGTGATAAAGGCAATGAGGGCCACACCGGTGACGCCGTAGGTCTCGAAGCCGTCGGCGGTGGGGCCGACCGAATCGCCGGCATTGTCGCCGGTGCAGTCGGCGATGACGCCGGGATTCCGGGGATCGTCTTCCTTCACTTTGAAGACGATCTTCATCAGGTCGGAGCCGATGTCGGCGATCTTGGTGAAAATGCCGCCGGCGATACGCAGCGCCGACGCGCCCAGCGACTCGCCGATGGCGAAGCCAAGGAAGCAAAAGCCGACGATCTCGCGTGGGACCGCGAGCAAGATGAACACCATCATGATCAGTTCAAGCGAGATCAGGAACAGGCCGACCGACATCCCCGAGCGTAGCGGAATGTTGACCACGTCCCAGGGCTGCCCCTTAAGCGACGCAAAGGCCGTACGTGAATTGGCGAAAGTGTTGACGCGGATGCCGTACCATGCCACGGCGTACGAGCCGCCCATGCCGACCACCGCGAACAGCAGCACCAGCACCACCGTGAGAATCGGGCTGATCGGAGCCACTTGACCAGGCTCCGGTTCGGTCCCGAACGCCAACAAATAGTAGGAAATGGCGACGGCGATGATGGCGAACAACATCAGCAGGAATTTACCTTGCTGGATGAGGTAGGTCTTGCAAGTCTGAAAGATGATCTCGGCGACGTTAAGCATCGATTGGTGGGCGGGCTGCTTCCGGATCTGGTAAAGCTGATAGAGGCTAATGCTGAGCGTGCCGCAAATGACCAACGACCCGACCATAAGTAGAATGCCGGCGCGAATCGTTTGACCAAAGATCGTAAACGACCCGTGCTTCCAAAGATCCGGAATGGCCAGGCTGGCCTCGCTGGCTTCGGCGGTGGACACAGCCGCCAGCGATAACAAACTGACCAGCAACATCATGATCCAAGGATTCGTGAGCCGTCCCAAGCCCTGAGAGAGTTTCCGAGTCATCGTTGTCAGGCACCTTTAGGTTCGATTAGAGGTCAACCAAAATCGCGCTGCGCTCTGGCGGCGTGAGTGTGTGCATACTGATATGAATTCAGTGGGAAATCAGCAACAACCCGGCTATCTGGGCAGAATTTGCCGCCAGATATCGACACCCACCTGTTCGCTCCAGGCATCGTGAAGCCGCTTCAAAACTGGCCCAGGCCAACGGACCGGCTTGCCATCAATCGAAGACACACCGGCGATGCCGTACGGCGTGCTGGTAAGCAGCGCCTCGCTTGCGGCATGAACGTCTTCGATCTTGATCGAATGCTCTTCAAACTTGATGCCCAAAGTTCCGCACAACTCCTCGACGACGAGCAGACTGATGCCGTCCAGGACTTGGTCGCGTGGCGGCGAGATGACGATTCCCTTGCGCACGATCAGGAAATTGGCCGCCGCCGTTTCCGTAAGGTGTCCCGCCCGGTCGCGCAGCAACGCCGAAGCGTCGGGATCGACTTTGCGCGTTTCTTGCTCGGCTAGCCACCAATGCATGCGGCTGCGCATTTTTGCGTGCCGCGGGATGCAATCCACAGGAAGATGCCGCACTTCGGGAACAATCAGCTTCGCTCCTTCGGTCAACAATGATCGATAGGCTTCGCCTTCGAAGGGAACGGCATGCATGCCTATGGTCGGGGTTCCAGCGGGCTTGCCGGGGCGGCACGCTCCCGGTGTGGCAAACAGAATGAGGATCAGCTCGGTTTTTGGTCCAAGAATCGCGGCATTAAGACCCGCCAGGTTCTCCGCAACTTTTGCCAATTCGCGGTCCGGGACCGGTTGGGGGATCGAGCAGAGTTCACAGCTGCCGCGGAAGCGTTCGAGATGTTCCGACAGCCGATAGAGCTTGTGGCCATAGGTGCGAACGCGATCGGTGACGGTTGCCCCCCACACAAAGCCGGCGTCTTGAAGCGAGAGGCCCGCCTCCGTGGCCGGGAGAACGTGGCCGTTCAAATAGGCGAGCGGAACTTGATCGGATCGGGACATGGAATTACCACGGTCTGTTTCAGGAAGCGCGTCGTGCGGATGATTCTCGGTGCCGGTGACGAAGTTGTCCAGCACAAGCCGTGAGAATCCCCAACTTGACAATCTTCTCCACTCCGGGTAGATAGCCCCAGCCCGGAGGAATGCATGAATCCGAACGTGCGCGCCTATGTCGTCGAATTGGTTGGTAGCTTTGTTTTGGTGCTGCTGACCGCCGGGGCCGTGTGCGCCACGGGGTTGCCGGCACTGGCTGGGCAACCGACGATCGGTCTCATCGTCCCCGCTTTGGCCGCCGGCATTGCCTGGGCGGTTGCGTTGGCATTCACCGTGCGCGTTTCCGGCGGGTTTCTCAATCCGGCGATCACCGTCACGCTCTGGGTCTTTCAAAAGGTCGATAACAAGAAAGCGATTGGCTTGATCGTGGCCCAATTTTTTGGGGCGGCCCTGGCCGGACTGGCGCTGCGCGGCTTGTTCTTCAGCAATGAAAAGGCACTCTTTGAAACGCGACTCGGCACTCCGCACCTGAACCACAAGGCCTGGGATTCCGACAGCAGCGATCGCTCCGCCATGTTGCTGGGCATCGGCGTCGAGACCGTTCTGGCGTTTGCCCTGGTCTTTGCCCTGTTTGCGTTCGTGTTCGACCCGCGCTTTCGCCGCAAGGCCGGCGACCAAGTCTATTCATTGACATACTTATGGCTCGGATTGCTGGTGATGGCCGAGGTGCTATTGGCCTACGGCGTAACCGGCGCCGGACTGAACCCGGCCCGTTGGCTCGGCACCCTCATTTGGGAATCGACCGTGGAGGGTCTGAAGGCCCAAAATCCGTTCGCCGATCACGGCCCGTACTGGATCGGCCCGATCCTCGGCTCACTACTTGCCGGCATGCTCTACACCTATGCGATTCTACCCGACGACGCGCGCGGCCCGCACAAAGGCGAATTACCTTGAGAGGTAGGTGGGTCGAGGAGCCTAGGCTCCTCGACCCCCCCTACCCGATCATTTTGGAACTGGATTTCATGAATCCACTCACGCTCGACGATCTGTTGCCTCTCGAAGAATACGTGGCTCGGCGAACTGAATTCGTCGAGGCTCACCGGCATTATTGCGACCAATACCGGCGCGTGCGGATCGGTCCGCAGGTCGTGCTGCTCTTCGAGAATCGGCAGACGCTTTGGTTCCGCATTCAGGAGATGCTGCGGGTGGCACGGCTCGCGGAGCCGGGTTGGGTGCGGCGCGAACTGGTTGCGTTCAACAGGCTGCTGCCGCGGCGGCATCACTTGCAGGCTTCGCTGATTTTTTCGGAACCCGGCCCGTGGCGGAAATTGACCGGCGACTGCCTTCGCATGACGATCGAAAAGCTAGCCATTCCAGCGAAGTTGGTGACATGCCGGCCGGAAGATCGCGCCGCGGGGCTGGCGCATTGGGTCGAGATTGAAATGGAGCGTTCGCAGCGTAGGGCCTTCGCGAACATCGCGCGCGCGGCACGGATCGAAGTCCATTGCGGTGAATATCAACATTCCAGCAACGAGTTGAGCGAGGAAGTGCGGCAAAGCCTGCTGGATGACTTGGCCATGTCGGAACGGGATGCGGCTTAACGTTCTCGACGCTCGCCGTCACCGCACCACGGCCAATTCCACCAAGCGCGCGTTGCCCGAGTCCTTGCCGAGCCGATCCCATTCGTACAATTGCTGGCCCGCTTCGGTCGGGTATTTTCCGGTGATACAAGCCCTGCACAAGTGTTGTTCGGGGAAACCGATGCAGCGCGCGACTGATTCAAGCGGCAAATAGCGCAGGCTGTCGGCTTCGAGCGTGCGGGCCATGTCGTCCTGTTCCTGGTCGGTCGGAACCATCCCTTTCATAAATCTTGGCGCAAACAGCTCTTTGATCGACGACATGTCGATGCCATAAAAGCATGGCGCCATGATGGGCGGGCAAGCCACGCGGACGTGAATCTCGCGCGCTCCGCCGACCTCGCGCAAGTGCGAAAGCAGCGTCTTGAGCGTGGTGCTGCGGACGATCGAATCCTCGATCAGCAGCACGCGCTTGCCTTCGAGCACTTCGCGCAGCGGCGTGAATTTGAGGCGCACGCGATCGGCCCGGTTGGTGCCTTCGATGAAAGTGCGGCCGACGTAGCGGTTGCGGATCAAACCTTCCACCGAACGCAGCTTCAATTCAAATGCCATCGAGTCCGCGGCGGCCTTGCCGGTGTCGGGCACGGGCACGACGATGGTGTTGTCGTCGAGCGGGACCATGTTGAGCGAGCGTTCGAGGCGGGCGAGTTCCTCGCCCAGCGCCGAGCGCGACAGATAGACGCTCTTATTATCGAGCGTGCTGGCGACGCTGGCGAAATAGATCCATTCGAAGAAACAATGCGACGGCGTCTGCCGCGAGGCGAAGCGCTCGATGCGCATGCGGCCGTTCTGAACCAGGATCATCTCGCCGGGCGACAGGGGTTCAATCTGGTTTTCACGGAAGCCGAGGTTTTTCAAGGCCACGCTTTCGCTGGCGGCGGCGAAGAGCGAGCCGTCGCAGGCGTAGCACAGGGGGCGAAAACCCTTGGGATCGCGGATGACGGCCATTTCGCCCATGGCGTTCAAAAAGACAAGATTATAAGCGCCGTCGAACCGTTCGGTGAGCCGACTGAACAAGTCCACCAAGTCGGGCGCGTCCTCGCCCTTCATCTCCTGGGCGATCGAGTGCATGATGACTTCGGTGTCGTTGTTGCGAACGAGATGGTATTCGGATCGATGCAGGAGTTCGCGGCGGAGGGTGGCGAAGTTGGCCAGCTGGCCGTTGAAAGCGATGCTGAACCATTTCCATTTGTTGCCGTGCTGGCGCTCGAACGGCTGGGCGTACTTGCGGGTCATCGGCCCGCTGGTGGCGTAGCGGACATGGCCGATGGCGGCCGGTCCGTCGAACTCTTCCATGATGTTGTCGTACTTCTTGCGGTGGTTCAGCTTGAAGGCTTCGATGACGGTGCCGATTTCCTTATAGGTGTCGAGGAGTTCGTCGCGACGGGGGTTGTAAGTGGAAAAGCCGGCGGCGAGTTGGCCGCGATTCTGCAGGTCGAGCAAAAGGCGGGGCATGAACCGCGAGACGTGATGCGGCTTGACGTTTTGCAGCAGCGGCGAGGGCGGGCGGTCCGGAAAGTGGTAGATAGCCGCGATCCCGCATTCGTGCTGCAGTTCGTCCATAGTCGCCTCGTGGAGACGGGAACAGGCGAAGTCGCTCTTTACTCAGTCTATCAGTCCGGCCCGGAAAAGCGAAATATGTCGTCCGTGACTCCGCGACCGGTCACGGAGTGTCCGGACTACATCAAGCGGCACATTTCCGCTACTTCCGATTCTTCCGGCAGAATCGCCACCGGATTGGCATTCATACCAATCGCCGGGCGTGGTTCCAGCTGCGCGCGGCGGGTAAGCTGATTCCATGATCTATGGTAGAGTTGATCTTTGCGAATGAACGCCTCCGAGCCGAGGAACCGACGTGAGTGCTGCCGCCGAGTTCGTGGATGTGGTGAAGGATTATTCGATGGGACTGCTGGGCCGGCGAAAGATTCGCGCCGTGGCCGGCGTGAGTTTCAAGATCGAACGCGGGGAAGTCTTCGGCTTGCTGGGGCCGAACCGCGCCGGCAAAACCACGCTCGTGAAGATTCTTCTCTCGCTGTGCCGGTTCAACTCGGGCCGGGTCGATCGCCTTGGCCAACCCGTGAAGGATCGCCGCACGCTGGGAAAGATCGGCTACGTCCACGAAAACCACGCCTTTCCGCGTTACCTGTCGGCCGATTCACTGCTGAACTATTACGGGGCGCTGACCTTGATGCCGCCCGACGTGATCAAACAACAAGTGCCGAAGATGCTGGAAAAAGTCGGCCTCGCGGACCGCCGCCGCGACGTAGTCGCGAGTTTTAGCAAGGGTATGATCCAGCGCCTTGGGCTTGCCCAAGCTTTGTTGAATGAGCCAGACCTGCTCGTGCTGGACGAGCCGAACGAAGGTCTGGACCTGATCGGCCGCAAGATCGTGGCCGACGTGATCAAGGAACAGCGCGAGCAGGGCAAGACGGTGATACTGGTTTCGCACGTGCTGCATGAGGTCGAGCAGTTGTGCGATCGAATCGCGGTGCTGCAGGAAGGGAAGCTCGCGTACTTGGGATCGGTGAGCGAGTTGACGGGCCGGGGCGGGTCGGATGGCAAGTCACGCTCCTTGGAAGCGGCCCTGCAGGGGATT
>JBGQCZ010000283.1:0-6862 GCA_041495645.1 Gemmataceae bacterium
CGCGTTCCCACCCATTCTTCCAACTGCTCCACAGCCCGCTGAGCCCATGCCGCCGGGTTGCTGAACACTTCCGACCGGTTAGCCTCTTCGTTGAGTTCGCCCAACAACCGATTAACGATTTCAGGCGGCGTGCCCTCGTTGGACCGCGCCGCCTTTTCGATTTGCGTAGCCAACGCATCCCAGCTAAGGCCCGGATCCGATAGTGCTTGCGCGCAAATCGCTTCAACACCGACCGCCGACGCGTCAAACGTGGGGTCGTGCCATTCGCGAATGAGCATGTCGCAGATGAATCGGGCCGCCACGCGTAGCAACAATCCGCGCGGAAACCAAATGCTATGCGTGCCGAAGCTCCGGAAGATGGTTCCGCCCGTGACGTGTACCCGCCGTTCCACGTCTAGGCGATTTCCCATCGTGGTCGTGAGTTCGTGGCTGAGATAGTTGCCCAGATGGGCGATGCAATCGCGGCTTGCTTGCGGAGTGCGGTTTTCCATGGTCAGCAAATAGGCCGACGCGTAGGGCGAGCCGGGATCGGCAAGCGTCTGGCCATCCGGCCCATACTGAGCCGAGAACGTCGTTGTTGGATCGCAGTAGTGATTCAATTCGGTAAGGGAGGCATGGAGGTTGGAAAGATCTTGCGCCGGAGTTGCAGGGTCGCCGGGAGCGCCGCAAAACAGGAACAACGTCGGAAGTTCGGTGGGCAAGTGCAATTGCGCCTGTTGCCGTGCAATCGCATAGCCCAGGTCGGGAAGCAATCCGCTCGACCCGCCGCAGCCGGACGCCAAGATGAACGCTTGCGGTGAATTATCGCGGAGCATCAGCCCGGTCTGGCTGACGGACTGGGCCAGCGATTCGGGATGCGTTGCAATCTGCAGTTCGCGGCGCAAGCGGGTCATGAAGCGCAAGTAATTGTCGTGAAACGCGAGACGGCCGAGTGAGCGCGACCCTTGCGGCTGAAGCGAGCGCGGGATGGAATAGAGCTTTTCGCGCGGCAGCCAATCGTTGAGATGTTCCAGCGCCCGCCGGCGGTAGTTGGCCACCGGCTGCAACGGTAATGGAAACACCTGCGAGTTCGCCAGCGCGACCTCAGGCGCTTCGTTGATGGCTTGATGAACCGCTTCCGGATCGGAGTCGATATAGAGGAAGCGGTAAACCGGCACCTGCGTCAAGTCGCCAAATCGATCCAGCAAGCGGCAGCGTAGATCGAGCAGGGCCTTGCGCCCGAATTCACCCACGCCAATCAACACCGTCGGCCGCAGGCAGGCGACGTCGGGTTGGGCATTCGTCACGGCGAGGCTTTGTCCCGAATCGGCTGCAACCGCGGGCTTGATGCCTTGGGCTGACTTGCGTTGCGCTAAGGCGGTCGACGTGAATGTGCCGAGGCTGAGATCACTCGACCGCGGCTCGACTTCATACAAGGCGCGGATGAAGGCCATGCAGCTCGGCCAGCGCTTTTCCGGGTCCTTGGCCATCGCTTGGCTGACAACCGCGCGATCGTGGGCGGGTAATCCATTGAGATCGGGCGGCTCAGATACATGCTGCAATGCCAGCGCGCGAATGTTCTTGCCGTTGAATGGGCGCTTGCCCGTGAGCAATTCGACGTAGACGACGGCCAGACTGTATTGGTCCGATTGGCGCGTGAATTTGCCCGAGAACGTTTCCGGGGCCGCGTAAATCGGCGTGACGCCGGCCATCAATCCGGAGGAACTTTGCCGGTCGAGGTTTTTTACCAGCCCGAAATCGGCGACCTTGACTCGGTCGCCCATGAGAAACAGGTTGCGCGGCTTGACGTCCAAATGTTGAAGCGTGTGCTTATCGTTGATGTAATCCAATCCGTCGGCGGCATCGCGCAAATAACCCAACAGCTCATCACGAGGAATTCCCGGCCGGCCCGCTGTCTGATGCTCCACCAACAAATCGTGCAGACTCTTATCGGCCAATTCCATGACGATTGCCAGATCGCCCTCGACGATGTCGATGCGCTCCATCGACAGCACGAACGGGTGGCGAACTTCTTTTACTTTCTGAAGGGCCTTGAACTCTTGTTCGGCGCGATAGGCGTCGCCGTCGAGTGAATTGAGGTTTCCGTATACGAACTTAATGGCTTTGAGGATGTCGCCGGGCGCCTCGCATTTCCATACTTCGCCAAAACCACCAGTGCCTAGCGGGCAGATGAGGCGATAGCCGGGAATGGGCTCGGCGTCCGGTTCGCGCAACCAGCTCATAGGACGACTCGCGGATTCAAACCGTGACGGCGGTTGGTGATGATCCTGAATTCGGACCTGGATTCCAGCGGCTCGGTCGAGGGGGGCTCGTCCGGGTCGGGCGTTTCCGCCGGGCTAATAGAACCTACTTCGTGATGCGCGGGTTGTCCAATCCGCCAAGCGCCAATACCTGACTTGGCTGATACACCATTCCTCAAGGTAAGTCTTTCGCCGAGAAACAGTCATGACGACGACCGGGCGTCCGAAAATCCTGACTTGGTTAGCCGGCGTCGGGCCGATGAACTACCTCCTGCCGGCGCTGCCGGCGGCGATCGCGCTGCACTTCGCCCACGTTCAGGAGCTTTGGGTCTTCGCCGCGTCCGCCATCGCCATTATTCCGCTGGCGGGGCTGATGGGCCGGGCCACCGAAAACCTCGCCGAAACGCTCGGCAGCGGAGTCGGCGGCTTGCTCAACGCCACCTTTGGCAACGCCGCCGAATTGATCATTGCACTGATGGTCTTGCGAAAAGGCCCGGCCATGTATGCAACGGTCAAAGCGACCATCACCGGCTCGATCATCGGCAATTTGTTGTTGGTCTTGGGTCTTGCGGTGCTGGCGGGCGGCATGCGATTCCGCTCGCAGCGCTTCAATTCGACCGCCGCCAGCGCCGGCACGGCCATGCTCGCGCTCGCCGCGACGGCTCTGCTGGCGCCAACTCTTTATCGCTACACCATGGCCGCCGACCACAACGTGCGCGGCGCCGATGCACAGGGCCAAATCGTTTCGCTCAGCGAGGAAATCGCCGTCGTCCTCTTGGTCGTCTATCTGCTCAGCCTGGTGTTTTCGCTAATCACGCACAAGCACCTTTTCGCGGGCGACGACGCCAAGTTGCCGACCACGGGCGAAGCCCACACACCGGAATGGCGCCGCAAGACTTCTCTTATTGTGCTGATCCTTTCAACCGTCGGTGTTGCATTGATGAGCGAATTCCTCGTCGATTCCATTGAAAAGACCGGTGCATCGCTGCACCTCAACAAGATCTTCATGGGCGTCATCGTGGTCGCGATCATCGGCAATGCGGCCGAGCATTCCACCGCGGTGCTGATGGCCTTGAAGAACAAAATGGACCTGGCCATGAACATCTCGCTGGGCAGCAGCATTCAGATTGCGCTGTTCGTCGCACCCGTGCTCGTATTCGCCAGCATGCTCATGGGCCACACCCCGGCGCTCGACCTGCACTTCACGCTCATGGAAACGCTGGCGATGGTGCTATCGGTTGCGCTGTTGGCAATCGTGGTGCAGGACGGGGAATCGCATTGGATGGAGGGAATTCTGCTGCTGGCGGTTTACTTCATTTTTGGATTGGTCTTCTACCATTTGCCGCAGGAGAATCACTGAATGAGCATCGCGTCGCCGTAGCTGTAGAAGCGATATTCGCGTTCGATGGCAACGCGGTATGCTTCGCGCACCGCATCCTCTCCGGCGAACGCGGACACTAGCAGCAACAACGTGCTGTGCGGTAAATGAAAGTTCGTGATCAGCGCGTCGACCACTCGAAACTCATGCGGCGGATATATGAACAGATCTGTTTCGCCGCTCCAGGCCCGAATCGGTCCGGTCGCGGCTACCGTTTCCAGCACCCGCACCGATGTGGTGCCCACCGCGACGATTCGCCCGCCGCGCGCCCGGCATTCCGCTACGGCGGCCGCAGCAGCGCCTGGCAATTCGCACCATTCACCGTGCATGACATGTTGGCGAAAATCGTCGTCGCGAATTGGTTGAAACGTGCCCGCGCCGACGTGAAGCGTCAGATGCGTCCACGCGATTCGTCGCTCGCGGAGGCGATCGAAGATGCCTGGCGTGAAGTGCAATCCCGCGGTCGGCGCTGCGACGGCGCCCGGCTGCCGGGCGAATATCGTCTGATAACGCTCGGAATCTTCCGGCTCGCCTCTTCCCCCGCGAATGTACGGCGGCAACGGCATTCGGCCGCAAAGCGCCAGCAATTCCGCCGGACTACCGCTTCGGGCTGGCCGTGCGAGCCAATGTCCTTCCGGAGTCTTCTCCAGCAACTCCAATCGCAATGGCGCTGGTTCAATTCGAATGAACTCGCCAGACTGTAATGTGCCACGCGTTTGGGCCATCAACTCCCAAACATGCTCGGGCAGTTCGCGCAGGAACAGCATTTCACAATTTCCGCCGGTCCGTTCGCGTTTCCCCAGTAATCGGGCAGGAAGAACGCGCGTGTCGTTTAGTACGAGCAGATCGCCCGACCGCAACAGATCCGGCAAATCTCGAAAACTGCGATCGTCGATCCGGCCCATACGACGCTCCAGAACCAGAAGACGTGATTCATCGCGCCGCGATGCGGGCTTTTGGGCGATCAAGTGCGAGGGCAGATCGTAGTCGAGGAACGGCATGGTGGAATTGTAATCGATCGTCATGCCGTTGGCGGAGGTGACAAGTTGCGGGCCGGCGAACCAGCAAGTACAATCCTGTTGACGACTTACACATGACCTATTCGCGATGCCTGAATGATGGCTGAATCCGACGTAATCTCTGAAAGCGACCGAGCAAGCTGGAAAGCGGAGTTTGAGGCGGCCGCTCGTCGGCCGCTGTCCGTGCGGATGCGCTATAGCTTTATTCGCACCTACAAGCCGGTGATGGACGATGCGACGTATCGCTCGTTCGAGAGCATGGCGGAATACCGGCAGTGGTGCGAAACTCATCTCCCGTCATGGTTGGGATATGGCCGCGTCTGAGTATCGACAGGCTGAGGAATTGCGTCAGGGTTGCTTGTCCGCAATTGGCTCGACACCGAGAATCACTGCTTCCGGTTTGGAAAAATCGATGATAACTGGCTCGCGCGTTGTGACTTCGGTAACATTGCCGGCTTTGTCCACGGCCTTGCAGCGAATATAGACGTTGGGCAAAATGTCGACCGGCACTTGCCAACTCCACGTGCCTGAACTTGCTATGTTCTCAGCAATTGGTTTCCAAGGGCCTTCGCTCTGCCTGGCGTAATAGAGCGAAATCGGCTTTTCAGCAAAGTTCTTGTCGGAGGCATCCCAGCGGATTGTTACCTTGCCGATTTCGGTGCCTTCTCCGATTTCACATTGATGAACGACTACTGACGGTGGAGTGCTGTCGACGCACACCCAGATCTGAGGCGTGTCGCCGAGTCTGGGCACAGCACCAATCCTGCCGTCGCCCTTTTGCACCACCAATGAGAACCCATAGAGTCCGTCGTCGGAAACTCGAAAAGTGATTGCGTCGGTCGCCGCGACGAATGACTGTTGCATCCATTCGCGACCATCGCGTGTCCACCACAAGCCAATGGCCTTGACACCCGACGGCCCCGATCCCTTGATTTCATGCTTAATCCGGAATTGTTTGGTCGTGATCCAGACTGGATTCATGGTCGCGGCAAGTGGTGGCTCGGCATTGTCGGACGGTCTGACCAGCGCTGGCTTTGAAATTACAACTGGCGGCTTGGGTAGATCAAGCGGCTTGACTGGTTCAGGTTGGCCGGGACCGGCAGCTGCCGACCACGCCAAAACCAACACAACGCCGACGCTGCGAATGAACATTTTTCGAGTCATGGTGGTCCCTTTTACGCCGTTCTTCTCAGCGCAGCGCCTTCGGTGGCGTTTTCGCCAACGTGCTTGATGAGTCGGTCCCAGGCCTCGGCGTTGGACGGCAAGTCGGCGCCGACGGCGTCCAATTCGGTGAGCAGATCCGTGGCCGATGCGAGGCGATTTTCGTCGAAGGGGGGGAGCATGATGGTTTGATCTTTGCGGTCGAGGCCCCCGAACGCCGAAGCGCCGAGCCCCCGAATGACGTTTTGCAGGGTTTCGGGCAGCGGTTTCGGTTTGCTGCGCTTCACGCGCGGGGCGAGCATCGACCATTCAACGGCGATTTGGCCGAGCGCTTGTAGGTCGGCTTCGACTCCGTTCGCCGGTTCGGTTGTGCCGACCAGCCAAGCCGGTTCGCCGAAGCCGGCGAGCTTGAGCGTGCCGTCAGCGGTCAGGACCGTTGAGTGGATGTTCAAATGGCCGTGAACGAGTCCGGCGGCATGTGCGGCCTGCAGGCCCAAACCCGCCTGGCCGAGCAGCCGATACCAGACGCCGGGAACAGCGGCGAGAGCGGGCCAATCCGGGCTGGCGATGCCGTTGACCCATTCCTGCAACACTGCCGGCCGGCCGTTGATCTCGCTTACTTCGTAGGTCGCCGACAGATTCGGGTGCGAGACCTTCGCGGCTGCCCCGAAACGTTGGCGATACTCGTCCGGATGAACCGGGTCGGCCAACTCGGCTTCGGCAAGATGCCGCAACAGAGCGACAGTCGAACGTTCGGGATCGAAGACGCGATAGAGAGTTTCGCGAGGCGAAGACTGGACGCGATCGACGACGCGATACGGCCCCAGCACGAGGCCATCGACATTGCCGGCCTCAATCAAAGCCATTTGGTAAAGCGTGACGGCGCCGCTCGAAAGCAAGACTTGCCGCAACGAGCGCCGCTGCCGGCGGGCTTCGTTCCACAGCGGCATGAGCATTTCCTGATCGACCAGTTCGAGTTGCAGCAGCAGTTCACCGAGCTTGCGATCGGCGGGGTCAACGTCGCCGGTGAGCGAGAGGATGTCGCGACCGGGGGATGATGTACC
>JBGQCZ010000284.1:0-6842 GCA_041495645.1 Gemmataceae bacterium
ACCGCCTCGAAGCGAGACACGGTCAACGGAATTGGTGCGGCGGCGGGATCGGGAAGCGGCGGAGCGGCAACCTCGGCGTTGTCGGTATCAATGATCGATTGCTTCGACTTCATGATCCGGTCTTTCCTTTGCTCACTCGCTTTGGCAACTCCCTCCACAATCCTACCGCCGAGTCGGCTGGAAATCCATTGACGCTCAATTCGCCCTTGGTCAGCCGAATCTCAAGAGTGTTTTTCTTCCGCCAGCAAGGATCGTCCGCGCGGTAGCGGTCGGTCAGGAAATGAATACGCTGGTTCGTCGAGCCAATCCATCGACGCATGTAGTCGGGCTGTTCGCGCTCGTAGCGGCCGTCAACCAGGATGTCGGTGAGCGATAGAAGTTCGAAAACCGCCGGATCGCCAAGTTCGTTGGCTTCTTCAATTGTGTAACCGGAAAAGACCATTACCGTCAGATTGTGCTCTCGAATGGTCTTCGCCAGAGCGGCCGCCGCGGCCGCATGGGCCAAAGGTTCGCCTCCAAGCAAGGTAATGCCTTCGATTCCGTCCGCTTTTTGGGCTTCGAATATCAACGCGGCTAATTCCGAAACTGAAACCGTTTGTCCGCCTTCAAACGACAGCATTTCCGGGTTGCAGCAATCGGGGCAACGCAGCGGGCAGCCCTGGAACCACAGCGCGAAGCGCTTCCCCGGCCCCTCGGCTTCGGTGCAGGAAGTCCAGTGCGCGATTGATGCCGCAAGTTCATTCATGGGACACTTCGAGTTTGCAATTCGCCCATTATAACGGGTTCGGTCCGACACGCACCACCCCGGTCGTTCCGGTCTCGTCCTCGCAACTAATGTCGCGGTCGAGGAATCGGCGAATGACGGAGATGTTGGTCGTGAGATGAGTCGTTATTTGAGCGACGCGAAACTCGCTCGGGCCGTCTGCCAGCGCCAGCGGCAGCACGATTTGATCGGCGCTATGCGAATCGACGGGCGCGTCCGAATGGAAATAAGCGAAGACTTGATCGACGGTTTCGTCGGCAACGGCCTCGGACGGCCTGCCGCGCGCGCCGAGGCCGAAGAACAGCGTCGGCGCCGGAGCGGTGTCGAGCGCGATGGCCAGCACGGAACCCGGCCCGCCTTGCCATTCCTCCAGCGCGATTCGGGTTTCGAAGCCGCCTTTCTTCAGCCGGTGCGTGGCTCGCCGTGCTTGCCGCTGAGCCACGCTTTCGGGCAAGCCGGCGACGGCGCTAAAACCGGTTGCCGATTTGATGGACTCGCGCCGAGTCAGCAGCAAGGGTCGAATCCGTTCGCACGGTTGAATGACGGCGTGAATCCGTCCGCCGCCGCGCGGATAGAAACCGGCGCGCTCCATCGTGAGCTTCACGCGCAAGCCGATTCGCTCCATGTAGGCCCGCCAGGTCGTTTCCAGGAAATGGAAGCACGGGCTGGTGCTGACGTGCGTGCCGCCTTCGAGCGTCAGTTCGCTCGGTCCGCCGGTCTTCCAGGCTAGCGGAAGATAGAGCGTGTGCAGTACGAGGCCGGTGGCCCCGGCGGTGCCGATGCTGAAGCGATAATCTCCCGGCGAAACCTGCCCAGGCTCGAAAACTAATTCACGCGAGCCGATCGCATCGCCGCGCAACTTCGCCCCACCGATCGCTGCCGCCGACCGCACCGACATCAGGTGTTGCGGTTGCAATCCTGGCTTGGGCCGTCCAGCCCTAATGTTGGTAAGGCGAAACGCCTTGGCAGTGATAAGCGACAACGCGAGGCTTGTGCGGAGGATTTGCCCTCCGCCTTCGCCGAGCGACCCGTCGAGTTCGAGCATGGGGGTATCATACCCGGGGAAAGAATGTCAGAGGGCGCATACGAACAAAGATATGGTGCATCAAAACAGGTTCGACTTCCACTCGTCGTGGGTAAACTGTGCCATCGCCAATAGTAAGCTCGCGGAAAGCACTGCTTCGTGACCGCACGGGGCCTCCTGCCCGTTTCGGCTGATGCGAGCGATCATCGTCCGCATCTGGTCGTCATCCCCAACACCTGATGCTTTGGCCCGCACGCTTCTTCTCAAGATCTGGAACTCGCCAATTTCGCCGAGTCCAAGGTGGATCACGGCGTGGCGCTCCCTGCCATCCGGCTCGACCGACACCCAGGTCTTTCCCGAACGCGTTCGGATCGCAAACCCACTTAAGAGCGAGCCGAAGTTGGCATCGGTGTAGCCGACAAACCTGCCGTTGGCCTTCGTGATTTCGTAACCGTGATCCTCGATCAGGGCGAAGGCGATGCGTTCTTCCCAGTCGCGAATCTCCATTCGGCCTCTGGGCAAGCGACGCATCGCCCCTAGAAGCTCATTTGATCGGGGATCAACAAGGTTGAAGTCGGATGTCGTACCGAGTTTGCCAGGTTCAACAGTTATCCGAAAGTTGTTGAAGCGAAACAACTCAGAAGGTCCCGCCAGGCCGAGCGCGGCCTCGTCCGACGCGGACAGCGTGCCGACCACGGGAATTTCGTCTTCGACGGTCAAATCGTCAACGACTTCGAACCCGGCCGGCACATCCATCGGGCCTTTGCACTTGGGGCAACGGACTTTCTTGCCCGCCAGGTGATCCGGAATTTGATGATCCGAATCGCAATTCGGGCACGACATATTGATCACGTTATTTCCCCCCTTCTAATTGTCGTAGCGTGTCCCGCTGCTCGC
The DNA here is from genome assembly GCA_041495645.1 of Gemmataceae bacterium. Classification (GTDB taxonomy): domain Bacteria; phylum Planctomycetota; class Planctomycetia; order Gemmatales; family Gemmataceae; genus JBGQCZ01. The sequence continues at coordinate 2,685 of JBGQCZ010000284.1, forward strand.
TCATTCCTTTCCTTTTTTCCGAGGTTGGCGCCTTAGAGCCTGGGTCAATGTCCCTGCCGCCGTGCGAATCGGTCCCTTCTCCGTGGTGATTCGTGCGGGATTCTCGAGCCGGCCGAAGCACACCAGCGCGATATCGTCATTTTGTTCTTCGCCAGCCAGATGCTTCTGGACCGCGTCAATCACACGTTGGCCGATTTGCTCCGGCGTGAAAAAATCCGAGTTATCGCTGGGGTTTTCCAGAACGGCTCGACGCACTCGTTCCAGTCCAAAGAGATCGTTATCCACCCCAAACGCATCGGTCACGCCATCCGTATAGGCGAGCACACTATCGCCTGGGTTCAACTCGGCCTGGAGCGATTCATATTGGGCCCCGTCCATTGTGCCGAGCGCAAAGCCCGATCTTGCCAGGGGAACCGCTTGTTCGAGCGTCGCAGAACTCTTGCGGAGAACCAGCGGACTTGGATGCCCGGCGCTGACAAAGGTAACGCGATGCTGAGCCGGATCCAGAACGCAAGCAGCGAGCGTGACGAATTTGCTGCTCAACCCTGCCTCTAGGAGTTGTTCGTTCAGCCGACCGATGGCTTGGCCGATGTCGGGATTGCTGAGCATGCAGTAAACGGCTTGGGCGCTGAGCTTGGCCATCAAAAGCGCCGCCGCCATGCCTTTGCCCGCTACGTCGCCGATGAGAATGCCGATCCGGTTTTGAACGTCGGGAATGAAATCGTAATAATCGCCGCCCACATTGCGCGCCGGCTGATAGTACGCAAAGAACTGATAGCCGGCGACTACAGGCGCCGAGTCGGGCAACAGGCTTCGCTGCACATTCTCGGCGTTTTGCAAATCCTGTTGTTGCACGGCGGCTTTCACGCCGAGATGGTGCAGTCTGGCATTGTCGAGCGCCAACGTCGCCTGGTTGGCCACGCCGATAAGCAGCGTGAGATCGTCCTGCGTGAACGTCCTGTTGCGATCCTGGTTGTCCAGGGCGATCAGTCCGCTGGCGGCGCCTTCAGACCCCAGAAGCGGCGCGCACATGACGGACCGGATTTTCGATTCAGAAACGGAGTTTGCCGCGGCGGCCGGTCCGCCGGCTCGCTGGACGTCGTCGAACAGCAATGCCTCTCCACTCTTGAGGACTTGTTGCACGATCGTCTTGCTGAAGCTGGCGTTGGTGTCCGCATCGGCGAGTCGGGTCCGGGTCGCTTGCGCGACGAGCTGGCCAGTCGTTTCATCCTGAAAGATGATAAAACAGCGATCCGCTTTCTTGAAGACGCCGAACAGAATATCGGCAATCAGGCCAAGCAGTTCGTCTTCCTTGAGCGTCCCCCCCAGGGCTTTGCCGATTTCGAGAAGTGCGCGCAACTTTTGGCTCGACTGGGCCTCAACGGCCTGTTGCTGCGAGTCGCGGTCAACCGAGGCGTGAACAGTCGAATCGCTATCTTCCGAATCCTCGCGAACGAAAATAGGGGTTGGACCGGACTTCTGTTCGAACGCAAACACCCAATTGCAAATCCGAATCTGATCTTTGTCTTTGAGCGGGATGGGCTCGTGTGGTGTCAGCCGTTGGTCGTTCAAATAGGTCTTGTTCTTGCTGTTTAAGTCGACGATTGCGTAGCGATCGCCGTTGCGCACAATCTTCGCGTGTCGTTTGCTCGCTGCTTGGATTGATATGTAAATCTCGCAAGTCTCGACACGACCGATGATGAACTCGGTACCCGACTCTAGCTTGAATTGCCGGTTCGTCGGTCCTCCTTGAACCACTGTTAACGAGGCCATGAGTCACCCGTCGGATGCGACGACCCTTCGGTTTTGAACGGACGCATGAATACTGTGCGAATCGAGTTGAAGTGATTCTAACCGTTGCAGAATCTGTTACAACGGGTTTCTCAACTTGAAGCATCGAATCGAGGGCATTTCAGCCCACTGTTAGTGATTTTCCATTGTCGCCCGCCCCTAGCTTCAGCATGAATGGGGCGGCCGTGACGGCCCAGTCGTCGGCTTTGGGATAAGCACTTGCTCCTTCGGACCATGCTTGGCGCAGCATGTCCGTGTCGATGACGCCGGGGTTTAGCGGCACGGCGGCCATGCCGCGCGGAAGTTCTTGGGCAAGCGACTTGGTCAGCCCTTCAATCGCGTACTTGCTGGCACAATAAGGCGCCACCTCGGGCGACGTGCTGCGGCCCCAACCGGAACTCAAATTCACGATCACGCCCGATCCGCGCTTCACCATTGCTGGTACGAAATGTCGGATAACGTTGGCCACGCCCTTGACGTTGATGTCGATCAAATAATTGAACTCGTCCACATCGACTTCCCACAATGGCGCCGGTGTATTCATGACCGCGGCATTGTTGATGAGCAAGTCGGGCGCACCATGTTCGGCCAACAGGCGCTCAGCCCAGGCAATCACCGCCGAATTATCCGCGACGTTGATGATGTCGAATTCATGCGGCGTCTTATGAAGTCGGCGCAGCTCATGGACATGAACGTCGGATCGGCCGCAACCCAAGACTGTGTGCCCTGCAGCGGCGAATTGTGCCACCAGTGCGCGGCCCAAACCGCGCGTCGCACCAGTTACGACAATAAGTCGGCCGGCCATTGGGATTCCCTCGAATCGGAGTTTGACGCAGGATTAATGGTACATCGCGAAATACATGTTGGGGTCAGCCCGCACCGCCAGATGACTACAATCAATTCGTACTGATCGGCGGATTGACGTTATTCGTGCCGTCGGCTGCGTTGACTGGGGGCCGTCCTGGGGTTGTTGATCGGTTGGCATATCGATCGCCGACGAGGCGATTCGGAGGTGATCCTGTGTTTGGAGCCGGCATGTTCGGACTCGGCATCCCGGAAATCCTAGTACTGCTCATTTTGGGAGCAACATGCTTCGCGGTGCCCATCACGATTGTCGTCATCGTGTTGTTGGTTCTGGCGAGGCAGAAGAAAGACAACAAACCCGACGCCGATGGGTGAGTTTGACTCGCGTTGCGCCTGGACCGCGATTTCGGTTAGTTACTCATGTGACTCATCGACGCGAGGTCATCATGCGAATTCCGGTGGTCTACGGCAAAATTGAGCGGCGAATGCTGGTGAATTTCCGCGTACGCCCGGAAGTGTTGTCGCGACTCCTCCCGCCGCCGTTTCGCCTGAAACTCGTTCGTGGCTGGGGTATGGCTGGAATCTGCCTGATCCGCTTGGGAGGCATTCGACCGCGCTTTTGGCCAAGGTGGCTGGGCATTCGCTCCGAAAACGCTGCCCACCGTGTTGCTGTTGAATGGGAAGAGAACGGCCGGGTCCGCGAGGGCGTTTTCATTCACCGCCGCGACACCAGCTCTCGGCTCAATTCACTTGTGGGCGGAAGGATCTTTCCCGGCGTCCACGCTCATGCCCGCTACGTGGTCCATGAAACCGCCGAGCGGTTTGAAGTAGCGCTGACTAGCGATGACGGCGTTACCAAGGTGGCGGTCAAAGCGAAACTCGCCGGCGGGCTTCCACCGACCTCGATTTTTCAGTCGCTCGACGAAGCGTCGGAGTTTTTCCGAGGTGGGGCGCTCGGATATTCCGTAACGCGCGACCCCACCACGTTTCAGGGACTGGAGCTGCGCTGCCCAGCGTGGAAGGTCGAACCACTTGCCGTCGAATTGATTCACTCAAGCCACTTCGAAGACCTATCATTGTTCCCTGCGGGATCAATTGAATTCGATTGTGCTTTGCTGATGCGAAATATCGCACACGAATGGCACGGCTGGCCGGATTTGTGTTGCAGCGTGCTGGCCGCAGCGTGAAAAAAGACAAACCCGACGGCGCACAACGGAATTGATCCGCCGTGGCACGTCGGGTTTTGTTGATTGCACCGGATGGTGCAAATCGGTTGGAAAGACAAACAAGCGCGAGATATTTCGGCTTTGCTGACTATCCGATTTTAGTACCTTCGGCCGCCGCCATAACCGCCGCCGCCGCCGCCGCCGCCGCCGCGACCACCGCGGCCACCACCGCCGCCGCCGCCGCCTTCGGTCTTCGGACGGGCTTCATTCACCGTCAGGGTGCGGCCATCCTTCTCGGCACCGTTCAGCGCGGCGATCGCCGCCTGGGCTTCTTGGTCGCTGCCCATTTCGACGAAACCGAAGCCCTTGGATCGGCCGGTGTCCCGGTCCATGATCA
>JBGQCZ010000285.1:0-6825 GCA_041495645.1 Gemmataceae bacterium
AGATCACGCGGCGAGAACTCCACGCCGTAGAAGTAGCGCGCTAGCTTGCCCTGCGGCGTGAGCACCATGATGCCGGCGGCGTGGGCGAACTGCTTCTGCTCCGGCACGTACCTGTAGTGAAAGCCGACGGCGCGCGTCAGCTGCTCGATTGCTGGCGCGTCGCCGGTGAGGAAATGCCAGCCTGCCGCCGCACCGGCGCGGCCGTACGCCTTCAGATACGTCTGCTTCTTCGCCGCCGCGAGCGCTGGCGTGTCCTCCGGATCACGCCGTACGGCGGCTTCCAGCTTTGGGAGTGCCAGACCAGCCAGCCAGCGCACCACGGCATCCGAGGCTTGGCTGTCCGCTAGCCCGATCAAAGCGATGCCGAGGTCGCGGTCGCTCTCGTCATCGTTGGCCGGGAGCAAATCGTGGTGGAAATGTACGAGCGGCATCGTGCCGATCCGTGGCCAGTCGGCGACCGGTTTCTCGCTCGCAGCCGGTCGGCGTGGAATACGGTGATCGGTGATCGCCGTATGATTGATGTTTGAACCCGTCTTGGGCATATGGCACGCGATGCAGCTGTCGTCCGGCACTTGTTTCACGCGTTCAGCCGCTGGTGCGCTACAGCCTTTGTCCTGATGACAACTGAGGCAGCGGCCACGGAACCAGGCTGTCTTCTTCTCGGGCGAGGGCAGGACGTGCGGATCGTGACAGGAAATGCAACCCATACTTTCCGAACCGCGGCTCTTCTGGAAACAACGGCTGGCATACATCTGCTCGACGCTTCCGACGAACGTGTTGCCACTGCTCTGCTCGGGCGGTTTGACGAATTCCGACATGAAAGCGTGGAACGGCAGTCCGGGGCGAAAATCGAACGTGTCGCGCCCGCGCCGCCAGACCCGCGCTTGCCCTTGCAGATGGCATTGCTGGCACACCGCCTCGCGCAGCGCGGGCTCAAGCCGCACGGGGTTGACGATCGTATCGTCCGGCTTGGCTCCGATTCCATCGTGTTCCCAACGTTGAACATGCAATTCGCCTGGGCCGTGACAGCGTTCACAGCCGATCGCATGTCCGCCGCGAAAAATCGGCTGGCGATAGTGATTGAGTGATTGTGGCACGCATTCCACGGAGTTGGCGTGACAAAAGAGGCAGCTGGAGCGAATAGGCCGGTCGAAATGAGGGTTGTGGTTTTCATAACCGGGCGACAAATCCCATATGCCTTTCTGAGGGTACCACGTGATCGGCGAGGTGAATAGGAAGCCGTCTCGCTCGATCAGGTACGCGCGTCCGCTACGGCCTGAGCCGACGGCAAACTGGACTTCCGCCGTCGTTTCCGCCACCACGCCGCCGCGAGAGTCGATTGTGAATTCCTTGTGAATGACGCGATTTTCTTGGTGTTCGACTCGATAGCGAAACCCTCCGGCGTCGAACGGGTTGCGGGCCGCGGTCCCAAATTGTTCCAGAGGTGAAGCGACGGCGATCGGCACCAGCGATCGGCCCATCGGGTGCTGTCGGTATGTCTCGGCTATATCGCCGTGGCACTCGGCACACTTGGCATCGCCAACGTATTTCACGTCCGGCCGGACGTTTCTATATCGCGTTTCATCGGTAAATCGTGGATCGACCGGTGGTTCGCCACGCTTTTCCGGAGGTGCCTGAGATTCTTCGTTGTTTGCCGGCCAGATGCGCACCAGCATCACGACGATGCCCCCCAACACCAACGCACCAGCGATGGGTAGCAACCAACGGCGCACGGATACCCGCGGGGAATTGAGGGACGAGTCGTTTTCCACTTTGACAATCTTCTTCGCGAGCAGAACCGCTCGCGCACCCGGTGAAAAGGGGCAGGGAGTTCATGAAAAACTCACCAACCACGCCGCCTGAAAAGCTGCTGGCTCTAATTCGGTGGTGCTGGGAAGCGCGGCGACTTCGATTGTGTCGTAGCGCTCGCAGATCGGTCAGGCGAGCAACCCAAAAGTCCGATCTGAATGAAACACAACGCAACCAATAATAGCGCGCGCAACATCCACGCATTCATGAAGTTATTCTCCTCAAGATTCAGGACAACTGAAATCCCGAAAAAAAAAGACAAGAGGCGAGGAGCGTGAGAGCTCCTCGCCTTCCTGTGTGTCAATTCGGCAGAGTTACGACTTCCCCCTTCGCCCGCGTCGCGAGCGCCTCCATAACGGCGGGTGCCGTCGTGTAGGTAATAAACTGAACCGAGGCGTCTCCCATTAGCCAGTTCGCACCACCCGGATGCAGGCTCCAATAATGGAACTTGTGCTCGTCGGCCGGGTCATTGAGGTTGCCCGGTCGAAAACGGTCGCGAACGCCAAGGACCACGTTGTATTCGGCGAGGCCCAGCATTACGTCGGTGGTGCCGAAATACGGCCAGTCGCCGCTGCCTGCCCACAACCAGCCATAATTGGCGTCGTTAGACGGTGGGCGTTCTCCAACAAGGAACGTGTTGCTCGTTCCATCCGTGATATCGGTCAGTCGAATTTTTGAGTTTACATAGAGACAGCCGTCCTGACCCGGATATGTGGCCGCGTCGGGGCTCGGATACGAGCCGCCTCGATTCTGTCCTTCGTTCCGTCCGTTTACACCCTGGTAGTCGGTCAAAGTCGCGAAAATGCCGCCACCCTGATCGGGGCTTTGCAAAACCGCGCGGGGATCCGCCGGGCATTTGAACATTGGCCACTCGACAGCATTGAGCGTATTGGGCAGAACGAAACTAGTTCCAGTTTGCCACCATGCCCACGCGTTAGTGTTCCACTGCCGGGCAGCGTTGTCCATTTCCATGAACGGCGCAATCCTATTCATCCAGGAAAAGAACGGCCCGTCAACGGGGTAAAAGGGGGCGACCGAGTTCAGACCTCCGGGCGGAGGCTGTCGCGGAACCGCAGAATACCACGTTTGGCCGATACAGTGTCCGGCCGGTAACCGGCCATACGTGTCGTGGTGGTTGTGCAGGGCCAAGCCCATTTGCTTCATGTTGTTCTTGCATTTAGTTCGCGCTGCGGCCTCGCGAATCTTCTGCACGGCCGGCAACAGCAGGCCGATCAGGATTGCAATGATGGCGATTACCACCAGCAATTCGATGAGCGTGAAACCGCGTTTGCGGGATCGTTGGAACATACAGTGACTCCCAAAAAGACAAGATGAGGAACAAAAAACGCGCAAGACACAGAAATATCGCCGAACGACAACGGTCATACGCGGACGCCTCGTACCGCGGACTACCGAGGTCGATTTGGCACCGGAAGAGGTAGATCGGAGAAGGATAATAATCGATACGGGACCGCCGGTTTGGCGATCGGGTGCCCGGCGAAGTCTCTCTCCGAGTTAAAAAACATGATATCCCCGTGAAATTTGCGAAGCAAGTCTTTTTTGAAATTATTTCCGGATTTCTGTGTCGTTCGCACGTAGCGGTTGGGCTTTCGCTTTCTTTTTTTGTCGCGCCGGTACACGCTCACGGAAACAAACCACGCTTCATCTTCTCCTTGGCGACTTTTTCCACGCCGATGCTCAGCGCTGCAATCCGCATGGAGACTTTGCGCTCTTTGGCCCGCTCGCGCACGCGGTGAAAGGCTTTTTTCATCATGTCGCGCAACCGGCGAATCACGTCCTCCTCTTCCCACAACAATTGCTGAATATCCTGCACCCACTCGAAATAGCTCACCGTGACGCCGCCCGCGTTGCACAACACGTCGGGGATCAGGAAGATGCCGCTGTCCTTCAGGATCTCATCGGCCTCGGGAGTGGTCGGGCCGTTGGCGCCTTCCGCCAGGATGCGGCACTTGAGTTTGGTCGCATTGTCCTTGTGAATCATGCGCTCCATCGCGGCCGGCACCGCGAGGGTGCAGGGTTGGACGAGCAGCTCGTTTGCTGGGATTTCGCCGGCGCCGGGGAACAAATTGAGCGGTTTGTTTTCCTTGATGTGCTTTTGCAACGCGGGCAAGTCAATGCCCTTGGCATTGTAAATCGCCCCGCTGACATCGCTGACGCCAACAATCTTCACGCCGCGTTGGTAGAGCTCGTGACAGGTCACGCCGCCGACATTGCCGAATCCTTGCACCACCGCCGTTGCTTGATCGGGCCGCAATCCCAGCTCGGCCATCGCTTCCTCGACGCAAATGACCACACCGCGGCCCGTCGCTTCACGCCGGCCCAAACAGCCGCCCAGCTCGACCGGTTTGCCCGTCACCACTTCCGGACACGCGTATCCCACTTGCATGCTGTAAGTGTCGTAAATCCACGCCATCGTCTGTTCGTTCGTGCCCAGATCGGGCGCCATCACGTCCACGCGCGGGCCAATGATCGACAGGATTTCCTCGGTGAATCGCCGGGTAAGCCTTTCGTTTTCGGCCGTGGAAAGCTGAGCCGGATCAACGGCGATCCCGCCTTTGGCCCCGCCGAAGGGCAAGTTCATGATGCCGCACTTCCACGACATCCACATGGCTAGCGCAACGACCTCGCCAAGGTCCACGCTCGGATGATAGCGCAGTCCACCCTTCGACGGACCGCTCGTGAGCGAGTGCTGCACGCGAAAGCCCAAGAACGATTGCGTCTGGCCGTTATCGCGTCGAATTGGAACGCTTACAATCATCGATCGCTTCGGCTCGGACAGTCGGGTCAGCACCCCCTGGTCGATATTCACGTGCGCCGCGACGGTTCGCAGTTGTTCGATCGCCATGCGATAGGTGGGCGAATCAAACGGCGAAGCGGGCACGTGCGGTGTGCCATTCGGCTCGGACATGGAGAGCGCTCCTTCGCGAGAGAGGAACGAACAGGAGACGGCCTTCGCCGGGACTTCTATAGGGTTGCACAGCCCTTTGGCAATCGCCCGCTCCTATCATTGATAGGGACGGATGTTCGAATAAGTTCGAGCCGGAACTATGCCCGAAATTCATGCTCTTGCCAACCCCGACCCGGCAGACGCGAGATTGATTTTCGGTTGCGGCTACCTGGGCCGCCGTGTTGCCGCCCGTTGGCTGGCTCAGGGACGCCGCGTCTTCGCGACGACGCGAGCTCGTTTTGACCAGCTTTCCGAGCTGGGAATCGCACCGATTGCCGCCGACGTGCTTGTCCCCGACTCCTTGAGATCGTTGCCGGCCTGTGCGACAACGATTTATTGCATCGGTTTCGATCGCTCGTCCGGCCGTTCCATGCGCGACGTGTATGTGCAGGGCCTGGCGAACGTGCTCGCGGCTCTGCCGCGCCCGGGGCGGTTCATTTATGTCAGCAGCACGGGCGTTTACGGCGATGCCGACGGCAACTGGGTCGATGAGACAACTCCTCCTGATCCCGCCGATGAATCCGGCCGCGTCGTGCGGGACGCGGAAGAGTTGCTGCGCCAAGCGCGGCCCGACGCGATCATACTGCGCTTCGCCGGCATCTATGGACCTCGACGGCTGCTGCGGCGTGTCGAATCGCTTCTAAGCGGCGAACCAATCGCCGCCGATCCGGACAAATGGCTCAATCTGATTCATGTCGAAGACGGAGCGGCTGCGGTGCTGGCGGCTGAAGAACTGGGGCACGCGGGCGAAGTGTACAACGTCGCGGATGGCGCTCCGGTCCGCCGCCGGGAGTTCTTCACGGAGTTGGCTGCTTTAGTGGGCGCTCCGGCCCCCACCTTTGAATCCGAATGGTCAAATCGCGAACGCGGCAACCGCCGAGTCTTAGTCGGGAAAATGCAACGGGAACTACAGGTCCAATTCCAGTTTCCGGACTATCTCCAAGGACTGCGTGCCTCCTTGGAGTAAGACTTGTTTTCGGCGAGTTCGGACAACCGCTTCGTCGCATCCTCGCGCAGCCGGAACTGCTCGACGCCGAGCTGATCGATGAGTTTGCGGTTTTCAGCCTTATCGAGCGTTGACCCAGGAAGATCGTTTTTCGCCGGTTGTTGCGCGTCGATTCTCGCCGTCGACGCCATTGCCGCCAGTGTGCCCCCCGCGGCACGAGCGCCCAGCCGACCTGTTGCGCGTACGCAAGGATTCGGGCCTGGACGGTCTTGAATTCGGCGGGCATGCCAAGCTTTCCTTATGGCGAGGCGGGGTCGAGAATCGCGACTGGCAGACCGCGAAAATGCGCGAGGTTGAACGTGAGTAGGCGGGTGATTCCGTAACTCTGCATCGCCGCGACAAGGCGGACGTCATGCGCTCGAAAGCCCGTCACGCCGTGAGTCTCGACGAGGCCCAGCCAAAGCTTACTCAGCTGATCCTGGTCAGGCAGGAAGGCAAAACGCCGTTGGAAGAAACGCAACCACTGTGCGGCCTGGGCGGGGGTCATTCCCAGCCCGTTGCCGCCGGCAGGAGGCGGGCCCAGCGGCCGAGTCGCCACGGCCCAGAATTCGTACAGGTTCTGCGGGACCACGACAAGCCGCTCACCTCGAGCCAGGCATGTCTGAATCGCGGAGCGTGCGACTCCGCACCGCGGGTCGAGGGGCCGCGTCATCCGAACCAGCAAATTGGTGTCAAGGAGAATCACTCTCCCTCCAACCGCGTATAGATCGCCTCGCGCGAATCATCTACGTCGGCGCCGCCTTTCGCTATGTACGGCTGCATTTCGGCAAAGATGTCTTCCGCGTCGCCTGTTGCCGGCTCGCCCGCCGGGACGGGGGCCTCCTCCTCGAACACGATCGCCTCGCGCACCTCGCCGCTGATACGGGCAAGACCGGCGGCGATTTCCTGTTTCGATCCCCTAAGAACATGCGTTTTCATTTTTCACCTCGGTCATACAGTCCTCCCGGCGCAGCGGCCCGACCGGCTCGATGTTGCTTGCCCGGACGCGGGCGAAAAGGTCCCTCACACGGGCGCGCGTTTCTTCTATCGGATGCATCTCTAT
>JBGQCZ010000286.1:0-6818 GCA_041495645.1 Gemmataceae bacterium
CCCGCGATTGTCAAGTGCCGCGTGCAGCAGGCGCGGGCCGATATCCGCCGCGCACTGCTCGTGGCTGCTTTGGCCGTCCAGGTCGACGGCCGCGACGCTCTCAAGAACCATCCCGATCCGGCGGTCGGCGGCCCGTTTGATTACGCAGCCTTCGATGGCGGCTTCGAACTGCGTTCCAAGATGAAGCAACAAGACGGTAAAGCGCTGATACTAACCGTCGGCCGGCGCGAAAAATGAGATCGTGTCGAAAGCGGCACGCAACCGGCCAGCCTCGAAACGCCAGCGACGAGTGTCGTCGCTGGAATTCGGGACCGGCCGGTTGCGTTTTGCGCTCGGAAATCTCGCGCCGGCGCGAGAAAATGACAGGGGCACGGCATCTATTGAATAGATCGCAACGACAGGGGCCTGCATGCCGCAGATCGCACCGGAGGAGTTGGGCCGCTTATTCCGCGAGCACGCTCCCGCGCTGCATTTGTATGCTCGGCAGTGGCCCTCGGGCGACGAGGATTTGGTGCAGGATGCCTTCGTCAAGCTGGCGCTGCAGTCTCCGCCGCCGGAGCAAGTCCTGCCCTGGTTGTATCGGGTCGTCCGCAATGGAGTGTTGGAGGCGGGTCGAACAGCGGCTCGGCGTCGTCGTCGCGAGGGTCGCGCCAGCGCTGCGGAGGCTTTCTTTGCCTCAGCCGATGACCAGCTCGATAGCGTGGAGGCGACGCGGCTTCTGGCGGAGTTGTCTTTGGAGCAGCGAGAGGTCGTCGTGGCCCGCATCTGGGGCGGACTGACCTTCGAGGAATTGGCCGCCGTGGCAGACTGCTCGCTGCCCACCGCACATCGACGATACGAGGCCGGTTTGGCCGCATTACGAGAGAGGCTTGAAGGCCCATGCAGAAACACACCGATCGCGAAGACGAGTTAAACAAATTTGAGCGCCGGCTGGCTGGTTGGCAACCGGCATCGGGTAACCTCGACGCCGACGCCGTGCTGTTTGCCGCCGGGCTTGCGGCCGCAGGGCGCGGGCGCGGCCGATGGCTTTGGCCCGTATCTTGCGCATTCCTCGTGATGCTGGCCGCGGGACTGGGCATTTGGGGCGTGTCGGAACGCGCCGAGCGTCAGACCCTTGCGAACCGGCTCCGCGAGCATGCACCTGGGTCCAGCGTTGCCCCGGCCTCCGATCGCGCGGTTGTTCCGGAGCCGTCCTACCCGCTAAAAGGCTATCTCAACGTGCGGCGGCAGGCGGAGGAAGATCCGAGTCGATGGTTGGCTTCGTCGCAGTCCACAGAACCCTTGCCGCCCGGTCCACTGCCACCGGAGCCGACGATCCTTCGTTCCGGCCAACTTGATGGCTTTCTGAACCAGTGATCCGCTTCTAACCAACCATTGCACAAGAGGTCGTACCCATGATCCGACTGCGTCCGTGGTTCGCGCTCATTGTTATTGCCCTGCTATCGCCGGCGCTTCTGGCCGAAGACAAACCACCATTGCCCTGGGCTATTGACCGCGCCATGAGTGTTACTCCGCAAAGCGCGCCTGTGCCGGCATTGAAATACCGCCTGTTTCCGCTGAGTTCGGAGCTTAAGGAAGGCAACGCCGTACCAATCTATTTGCGCCTGGTTCACGAGCAGAACGATGCCTCGCGGAAGTACTGGACCGAGACGCCCAAGCCATGGAACGCCTTGCCCGTGGACAAAATACCGTTGGACGAGGCGCGCAAGTTTCTCCAAAACATGCGGCACTTTCGTCGCCAGATCGAAGTGGGCGCCCGCCGGCGGACCGCCGAATGGAATTACACCCTCGAAGAACCCGATCCGATCGGCTCTCTCTTGCTGCCCGATGTGCAGTGGATGCGCAACTATGCTCCGCTCCTGGTACTCCAAGTGCGCGTGGCGCTGGCGGAAAAGAACTTTGGCGCCGCCATCCATCGCCTGGAGACGGGTCTTGGCTTTGCCCGTCATGTCGGCGACGGGCCAACTCTGATCCACCGATTGGTCGGTCTCGCCTTGGCCACGCAATTCGCCGGCGCCTTGGCTGATTTGGTTGAGCTACCGGATTCTCCGAATCTGTACTGGGCGCTGGCGGCTTTGCCGCGGCCCTTGATCGACTTGCGCTCTGCCCTCGAATGGGAATATCGGACGGTTGAAATGGAGATTCCTGAGATGGTTGACCTCGACCGCGAGCGAACTGCCGAGCAATGGGACAGCCTGTTGCGCAGCGTTCGGAAGCAAGTGCGGGGTCTCGCTGGGGAATCTCCGGAGGGCAAACAGCGACTAGCCGAGTGGTTCCCGAAGGATACGACCCCCGATGATCCGGCCGCGAAGTCGCCCGATCTCCCGGCGGCCCGCAAGTTCGTGGCTCGCACGAAAGGCATCTCGGCTGACAAAGCCGAGGCGATGCCGGCGGCGCAAGTGCTGCTTCTCTTTATGATGGGCACGTATCAGCAGGACCGCGACGACTGGTACCGCGCGTCCTACTTGCCTTACCCGCAGGCCCTTCCGCTTGTCGAAGCGGCCATGAAGCGACTCCGCGAGGCGCCGACGATCGAGGGGCACGTGCCGGCGCGCCTCCTTCTGCCGGCGCTGAACCGCGTCATGTCACGGCAAATCCTGTTTGAGCGCAATTTGAGTGCGCTCCAGGCGATCGAGGCGTTGCGAATGTATGCTGCCGCTCATGAAGGCAAGCTGCCAGACAAATTGGCGGACGTTACCGAGGCCCCGATTCCGCTCGATCCCGGTACAGGCAAGCCGTTTGAATACAGTCTTGCGAATGATACGGCCACGCTGACGGGTCCAACCAGCGAACCGGCTTGGACTGGCCCGGCTTCGCCAAACGGCGTTCGCTACCAGGTGAGCATTCGCAAAAAGTGATCGACGGCTCAAAATCGTGCAAAGAAATGACAAGCCACGGACGAGCGTCCGTGGCTTGTTCTCTTGAGCGGTTACTTGATGCAGTACAAGTGATCGCGGCCGCGCAGGATCACGCTGCCGTCTGCGAACGCCGGCGACGACCAGAACATGTCGTTCAGTTTGTTCGTGGACAGCACTTTGAATTCCGCTCCGGCCTTGAGCACAAAGGTCTGCCCGTCTTCATCGGTGCAGAAGATCTTGCCGTCGAAGGCCCACGGCGAGGAAGTCACGCCCTTGGCCTTGGGCAACCGCTCCTTGCGATACGATTCCGTGCCGGTCTTGGCGTCATAGCAACTCACCGTACCGCCATTCTGATCGAACACATACAGGTTGCCCTGATACAGCAGCGGCGAGGCCATCGACGGCCCGGACTGCGTGCGCGACCAGGCAACGAATTCATTCGACTTGGCCCCGTCCTTGGGTGTGATGTCGCCCTTCGCGCCGGCTTTGACCGCGAAGAGGGGGCTATTGCCAAATGGTCCGCCGTTGCCCACGAAAATCATCGACTCATCCGCGACCGGCGAAGCACTCGAACCGCCGCTGAGCGCTTTGAGTTCCCAGATCACCTCACCGGTGGCGGGGTCGTAGGAAACGGCACGCTTCGCGCTGAGGCAAACCAATTGCGTTCCGTCCCTGGTTTTCCAAGTGTATGGAGTGCTCCACGAGGACTTGTCGGGGCGTTCCTTGCGCCAAAGTTCCTTGCCGGTTTTCTTGTCGAGCGCCAGCAGGAACGACTTTTGTTCGTTGTCACACTGCACGAACAGGCGATCGCCCACGAGCGCCGGCGAGCTTCCGGTTCCCCAACCGCCCATCATGTTGAACGAGCCGAGATCCTTATTCCAGATTTCCTTGCCATCGAGATCGAAACAATAGACGCCGATCATGCCGAAATAGGCGTAGATGAATTCGCCGTCAGTGACGGGAGTTTCCGACGCATAGGTATTCGTCGGATGCGTGGCGATGGAGGGTTTCTTTTCGACGGCGGTCTTTTTCCACAGCGTCTTGCCCGTCGTGCGGTCGAGACAATGCACTTCCCAGCTATAGAGAGCGTCCGGCGGTTTTCCGCCTCCCATGCCTGGCCCGCCACCACCCGGACGTCCACCCGGAGGACCGCCACCGCCAGGAGGAGCGCCGCCGGGTCGCCCGCCCGGAGGTCCGCCGCCGCCGCCAAAACTGAACGGCTTGGGCTTTTGCTGCTTCTCGGATATGGCCGTCGTGACAATGATCTTGTCGCCGATCACAATGGGCGATGACCAGGCAACGCCCGGCACTTCAACCTTCCACTGCACGTTCTTGTCCACTCCCCACTCGCTGGGCAGACTCGACACGGTTGGCAACGAGTTCCCGTCCGGCCCACGGAACTGGGTCCAGTCTCCCGCCGACGCCGCGGCGGCCGCGAACAACGCGGTGCTCAAAGCAAGAATCCTTCTTCGATTTCGCATGATCGATTCTCCACCTCTCTGGCTGACACGGTGAACCCCACGGATGGATAAGGTACCGCGAGGGCGGTGAAAGATCAATGAACCTCTATTCCGACCATTTTGCTGATTGTGCCCGGCCGGTGGATAGAATCCCAGTTTGTACCGAAACGTTTGCCGCAAAGGAATAGGTTGCCGTGTTGCGTCGCCGTTTGTTTCGCCTGGCGCTCGTGCCGTTTGTGCTGCTCGCGTTCGGCGCGCTCGGCTACCGGGTCATCGAGGGCCCGAGCTGGTCGTGGCTCGACGCGTTTTACATGGCGGCGATCACGCTGACGACGGTGGGCTACGCCGAGACGCATCCACTCTCGCAAGAAGGCCGCATCTTCACGATTGCCTACAGCCTCGGCGGCGTCTTCACGATGTTCTACATGGCGGGCGAGTTGCTGCGTTTCGTGGTCAGCGGAGAAATCCGCAGTGCGTTGGGGAAAAGGCGAATGGAACAGAAACTCGCTGAATTGCGCAACCACTACATCATCTGCGGTTATGGGCGCATGGGCCGATTCGTCTGTCAGGAATTCGAATCGCATCAGTTGCCGTACGTGGTGATCGACAAAGATTCCAATGTCGGACAAGAGTTTCCGACCAAACATGGGTTGTTTGTTCATGGCGACGCGACATCCGATGCAGTGCTGAACCGGGTCGGGGTCATGCGGGCCAAGGCGCTGGTGACGGTGGCCAGTTCCGATGCCGACAATCTTTACATCGTGCTGAGCGCCCGCCTGTTGAACGACAAACTGCACATCGTCGCGCGGGCGGAGGAAACGGCCGCGGAAGAGAAACTGAAGCGCGTCGGGGCCAGCCGGGTGATCTCGCCATACGTCATTGGCGGAACGCGCGTGGCGATGGCCGTGATGCGGCCGACCGTCGTCGACGTGATCGATCTGGCTACGCGGAAAGACTCCACCGAGTTGCAAATCGAAGAGATCAAGCTCGAACCCGGCAGCGGCGTAGTGGGTCTGCCTCTCAGCCGCTGTGGGCTCGCGGAAATGGGCTTGAATGTCGTCGCCATCAAGCGACCCAACGGTACGCTCATGGCTTCGCCCACAGGCAGCGCCGAGCTCGAAGGGAATAGCATCATCGTGGTCATCGGCAGCCGCGAAAACCTCGAAAGGCTCGCACGAATGGCGGAAGCGACCCGCGAATAACCCTGCAGCGCTCCAGGACTGGACGCCCGTGCCACAAATCTGGGCCACAGGATTCCAATCCTGCGATCTCACTCTTCGGTTTTTCTGCCTTCGTGTGCTTGTCGAAGAACTCGAAGATCTGCGGCAGGTTCTTGAACGCTACGTCGACATGTCCGCCGCCGGGCACTTCGATGTATTCGTATTTCATCTTGAGTTCCTTCATCTTCTCCGCCCACGGCCGGATGCGTTCCACCTTGACTAGGTTGTCCTTGTCGCCTTGCACGAGAATCACCGGCACGTGTTTGATTTTCTCCAGTTCGTCGGTCTTGTGAAAGACCGCCGGCGCGATCGGCGCTAGCGCCGCGAATAGGTCGGGATTCTTGATGCCGATGTGAAACGTCCCGCCGCCGCCCATCGAATGGCCCATCAGGTAAATGCGGTTCGGATCGACGTTGAAATCCTTGCTGCGTGACTGAGTGCGCCCGGCGGGCGTATCGGCCTTGGGCTTGTCCTGAGCAAAGAGCGGCGCGGCCATCGCAAAAATAAAAGACGGCGGGCGCGATCATGCGGATCAGTTGAACGGTCATCGGCAAACCCGTGGTTGTGAGAAACGGGACGAAAAATACGTTGAAACTCATCATATGCGAGTTGCAGTCCTGCCACGGCTGGTTCCAAGATAAACTCGAATTTATCATGACTTCATGCACCGTTCACTCGCGCTTGGTATGATTGGGCGCAACGGCAAGCCCGCGGTTGGAGGCGCCAACTCGTCGGGCATCGCCACAACGGAGGAAACTGCGATGCGAACCGTATTGTGCGGACTGACGATGCTGGGGTGTTTGCTCTTAGTCGCCGGTATCCGGGCGGACGACGAGGAGAAGGTTCCCCTGGATAAGTTGCCCGCCAAAGTGACCGAAGCGGTGAAGGCGAAATTCGAGGGCGCGAAATTGGTCAGCGCGTCCAAAGAGAAAGAAAATGATAAGGTAGTGTTCGAAGTCCAAATCGAACACAAAGGCAGTAAGATCGACGTGACGCTGACGCCCGAAGGGTCGATTACGGCCATCGAAAAAACCATCGAAGCCAAAGACCTGCCCAAACCAGTCGCGGAAGCCCTCGAGGCCAAATACCCCAAGGCGACTTACAAGATCGTCGAAGAGATTACCAAAGGCGAAACAATTACTTTCGAGATCTTGCTGGTGACCGCCGACAAGAAGACCTTGGAAGTAACGTTCGATCCAAAGGGCAAGTTGCTCGAAGAGGAAAAGAAGGACAAAAAGGACGACAAAGACGAGAAAAAAGAAGAAAAGAAAGAGAAAAAG
>JBGQCZ010000287.1:0-6809 GCA_041495645.1 Gemmataceae bacterium
CCGGCCATTACCGGGCCGTTGCCTATCTTCGCCCGCATTTCCAGTTGGAAGCGTTGGATACGTCGATGCGCCTAGTCGCGGACCTGCCGCCGCAAGCCAAGTGATTGGAGATCAGTGGTTTGTGGGCGGTAGTCGGATGATGAATCACGAGCTACAAACCACAAACCACTGATTCCAGAAAAAAGTGTCCGGTCGTTATCGGTGAATTGCATTCCTTGGCAGAGGGATAACGAAGCGGACAAGCGGTGAAGGGAAAAAACAACGGGCGAAGGTCGCCCAGCCTAAGCCGCAAGCCGAAGAAACGAGTAACATCCCACCCAAGAAGGAGAAGGACCATGGCAGCGGCTGATTTCTATCTGAAGATTGAAGGCGTCGACGGCGAAAGCACCGATGCGACGTTGAAGGGCGCGATTGATGTCGATTCGTTCAGCTGGGGCGAGACCCAGAGTGGCACCGGCGGGCACGGCGGCGGCGGCGGCAGCGGCAAGGTCAGCATGCAAGACCTGCACTTCACCACCAAGGTGAGCAAGGCCTCGCCGAAGCTGATGCTGAGTTGTGCCACGGGCGAGCACTTCAAGAAGGCTGTCCTGACCTGCCGCAAAGCCGGTAAGGAACAAAACGACTACTTGGTCATCACGCTGTCGGATGTCTTGGTGAGTTCGTATCAGGTCGGCGGAAGCGGACACGGCAACGTGATTCCGACCGATCAGGTGAGCCTGAACTTCTCCAAGATCGAATGGGAATACAAGCCGCAGAAGGCTGACGGCACCATGGATTCCCCGGTCAAGGCCGGCTACAACCTCGCCGAGAACAAGAAAGTTTGAGCGAGTTGAGTCAAACGCGAACGGGGGGCTTTTCGCCCCCCGTTTTTGTTGTCATTTGTGAATTGTCAATCGGTTCATGGTGGCGTACGTAAGGCCGCCACGATATTCTTGGGGGGAGACTGAATTTCCTCCCTTCGCCTGGAGCCCGCATGAACGCCAGCGAACTGTTTAAGGCCGGCCGCTTGCAGGCGGCTTTCGATGCCCAGCTTCAAGAGGTCAAAGCTCAGCCCGGTGATTCGAATCGCCGCTTGTTCCTGTTCGAGCTGGCAGCCTTTTTGGGAGACCTCGACCGAGCCGGCAAGCAAATCGAGATGCTCACTTTCGAGACGCCCGAACTTCTCGCGGCTTCGGCGCTCTACCGACAGGCTCTGGACGCGGAAAAAGCCCGTCGCGATCTCTTTAGCAAAGGCCAACCGCCGCAGTTCTTTCAGCCACCGGCCGAGCATGTGGCCAAGCGCCTGGAGGCAATCGCGGAGTTGCGCTCCGGCCGGCCCGCCGAAGCCGCCAAAATCCTCGCGGAAGCCAACGCTTCCGCTCCCGCAATCAAGGGCCAATTCAATGAAAAGGAGTTCGAGGGCGCGCGCGACGCCGACGACTTGTTCGGCCAGGTCCTCGAAGCCTTCAGCCAAGGACGCTATTTCTGGGTGCCGCTCGAGCACATCAACTCGATCGGCATCAACCCGCCGAAATATCCCCGCGACTTGCTCTGGGTGCCGGCGCGCTTGATGTTGCGGGACGGCTCGACCGGCGATGTGCTATTGCCAGCCCTCTACCCGAGTTCTCACGAGCATGCGGACGAGTCCATCAAACTCGGCCGGTCGGTAGATTGGTTGCAGCCGGCGGAGGAGTTGGTGCGTGGCGTCGGCGCCAAGACCTTTTTGATCGGCGAAGATGCGCCGGGACTGTTAGATTGGCGTGAATTGCTAGTCACCTGACCTCGCATTCGGCCGTCGGCACTCGGCGATCCGCTGGCGGTCCGATACCATTCGCCAATGGCCGACTGTCCTTTGTCCGAATAGCCGGAACCAAAACCATGGCCGAAGTCGAACTGGGCCTGCAGCCATCCATCCTCGACCGCTTGATCGACCCGGAGTCGTCGGGGACTTCCATCCTCATTGGCTACGACGAGCGCAAGATGCTGGCTGCGGTGCGCCGCGATTTGGAAGAATTGCTCAATACCCGGCAGACCCACGTCGGCCTGCCGGCGGCCTACGAGCAGGTTCACAAATCCATCGTCGCCTACGGCCTGCCCGATCTCGTCACCCTGGAGGCCATCACCTCCAAACACCGCGAGACCATTGCCGAACGAATTCAGAAGATCGTGGAGTTGTTCGAACCGCGGTTGAAAGACGTCAAAGTGACCTACGTGCCAGGCGAAAACAAGGCCGAACGATCGATCAAGTTCAAAGTGGACGCGAGGTTGTGCGTGAACCCGTCGCCGGACGTCGCGTTTGACACCGTGTTGGAACTTTCCTCGGGCCAATACGCGATTAATGCCCATGAGTGACGCGCTGTTCCCCTACTACGAAGGCGAGCTGTTGTTCATCCGCGAGATGGCCAAGGAGTTCGCGCGCCAGTATCCAGCGGCGGCCAGCCGGCTGCTCCTGGAACAGGGCCGTAGCGTCGATCCGCACGTCGAGCGCCTGATCGAGTCGTTTGCGCTGCTCACCGGTCGCGTGCGGGCCAAAATCGACGATGAATTTCCGGAACTGACCGACGCCCTGCTCAACACGCTCTATCCGCATTACTTGACTCCGATTCCATCGTTGGCGCTGGTGCAATTCGATCTCGACCTCGTTCGCGCCAAGCCCGTCAACGGGCATCAGATCCCGCAGGGCAGCATGCTGCAGACGCAACCCGTGGGCGACCTGCGCTGCAAATACCGCACTTGCTATCCAACCACGCTTTGGCCGATCAACATCACCGAAGCGAAACTCCAGCCGCCGCCCTGGCCGCAGGGTACATCCGCCCCGCCGCAGGCCGTTGCGGCATTGCGCTTGCGCTTCGAGACTCCGCCGGAAGCGCCGTTCAGCAAGCAAACACTCCAGAAGCTGCGGATCCATTTTCACGGCGACAATACGTTGATCGCCACGCTTTACGAGCTTGTCTTCAATCACACGGTGCAGGTCGTTTTTCGATTCCCCGATGTGAAGGGCTCGTCACCCGTCGTGATGGAGCCGGCCCAATGCCTCTTCGCGGTCGGCTTTGAGAAGGACGAAGGACTGCTCCCCTTCCCGCGTCAAGCGTTCTTGGGTTACCGGCTGCTGACCGAGTTCTTCGCCTTTCCGTTCAAGTTCGCGTTCGTTGATTTGGGCGGTTGGGACCGGCTGCGCGCGGCCGGCGCTAACCGGCAGGTCGAGGTCGTGCTTTTCCTGAACCGCTCGCTGAATCGGCTCGAACAGCTTCTCGACGCTTCGATGTTTCGTCTGGGCTGCACGCCTGTGGTAAACTTGTTCGAGCATACGGGCGAGCCGATTCCGCTTACCCAACTGAAATACGAGTACAAGGTCGTTCCCGATGTAGCCCAGCCGACTGGCTTTGAGATCGATTCCATTGAATCGGTCACGGGCGCGTCGGCCGAGGGCGATCGGATCTACGAGCCGTTTTACTCGTTCCGGCACGGCGGTGATCGCGACAACCGCCAGGCATTCTGGTATATGTCGCGGCGGGATGCCCTGCGGGAAGGCGATCGTGGGACCGACGTCTATCTGAACCTGGTCGATCTGGCGTTCAAGCCGACGCTCCCGGCCGATTCAGTTTTGGTCGTTCGAACATTATGCAGCAACCGCGATCTACCATTGAAACTTCCGCGCTCGGGCGAGGAAGTGCGCTTTGAAACGACGTTTGCCGCCCCGCTGGCCCGCGTCCGCTGTCTGCGGAATCCGACTCCCGCGCGGCGTCCTCCGCTCCGAAAAGGCGCATATTGGAAGCTCGTTTCGCATCTGAACCTGAACCATTTATCGTTGACGGGCGGTGATGAAGGCCTGTGGGCGTTGCAGGAGATATTGCGGCTTTACGATTTCTCCGATCCGCGCGTGGATTCGCGGTTGGCGGCCGTCAACCGACAATTCATCGACGGGATCACGGGGCTGAAGAGCCGCCGAATCGTGGGTCGGACGGGCGGACCGGTCAGCAGCGGCTTCTGCCGCGGCGTGGAAGTTTCGCTCACGTTCGACGAACAAAAGTACGTCGGCATGAGCGTTTACCTGTTTGCCGCCGTGCTCGAGAGGTTTTTGGCGTTGTACGTGAATCTGAACTCATTCAGCCAATTGGTGGCGCGCACGCAACAAGGCGAAACCGACTTCAAACGCTGGCCGCCCCGCGCCGGTGAGCAACCGTTGCTGTGAGAATCACCAACGAGTATGGTGGGACGTAGTGGAGGGCTTACGATGGTTCGCTTCGAAAAAAACGGCAAGCCAATACCCGAACTGGGTGCATCGCTGGTGATTGAGACGATTACCGACCCGGCGGAAATTGCCGCGGGCCTTGCGCGTCACGAGCAATTCGAGCGGAATTGGAGCTGGCTCGAAGCACATGCGTCGGAGGTGTACAGTCATCGCGGCAAAATCATTTGCATTGCAGGGCAGGAATTGTTTGTCGGCGAAGACGTTCACGAGGTCGTGGCGGCCGCAAGGGCGAAGCACCCTGACGATCACGGCTACTTCACTCGAATCATCCCAAAAGAACGAGGACCACGTATCTATGCGTGTTAATGGATCGTGGTGCGTCTGCGACGACGGTGCTCTGCGGCCGATCATTGAGGGAGAGGTTCTGAATTCCGAAGGAACGTGGCTCAAGGTCCCGTTGCTAGTAGACAGTGGCGCGGATCAAACCGTATTCATCGCCGACGTACTGGAATCTCTGAACTGCGCGGCGGCGGCCCCAGGTCAATTGCAGGGCGTGGGCGGCATTGTTGGATCCGTCGCGGTCGAAGCACAGGTGCGGTTTTGGCGGGACGATGAGCATCCTTGCCTGATCAAGGGTCGATTTGGGGCTTTCGCAGATGCTTCGGCCCTTGATATGAGCGTACTTGGCCGCGACGTCACCTATCACTTCGCGCTAATTGTTGACCGCCAGCAGGACGTCGTATGCCTGCTCGGGCCCGGTCATCGCTATACGATTCACTCTGGGTGAAACGCAGCACATTCATGCCCCAACCAGTCTCCGACCTCCTGTTCGCCGATGGCCCCGCCTTTGATTTCTTTCAGGCGGTTCGGCTATTGGAGCGCCTGTATCCGGAGCGCAAGGCGGTCGGCCGGGAGGCGTTGCCCGAAACCGAGGTCGTGCGTTTCCGCTCGTTGGCGTCACTGGCGTTCCCGCCGAGTTCGATTTACGAAGTCGAACCGCCGAACGCGGACAGGCAGATGAGCCGCATCGTTCAGACCTTTCTCGGCCTGACTGGCCCAAGCGGGGTCTTGCCGCGGCACTACACCCAGATGCTGCTGGACCTCGGACGCGACGTGAAGGGCCCCGAGCGCCGCTCGCTCGGCGATTTCCTCGCGCTGTTCGACCACCGCGTCGTATCGCTGTTTTACCGCGCTTGGGAAAAGTACCGCTTCTTCGTTCCGTACGAACGAGGCGAGGCCTGGTGGACCGAGCCGGATGCCTTTACATCCGCGTTGTACAGCCTGATTGGAATGGGCACGCCGCGGCTGCGTGGCCGGCTGCGCGTGGCGAATCGCACCGACGTCGAGGAAGCGCAGGAACGGCCGCTGGCACGCGTCGAAGATTTGGCTCTGCTCTACTACGCCGGGTTCCTGACGCAGCGTCCGCGAAATGCCGCCAACCTGTCGGCCATGCTGACCGACTACTTCGATCTCCCGGCCGCCGTCAAGCAATTTCAGGGCCAATGGCTGCTGTTGGAAAAAAGCGATCAGACTTGCCTCGGAGCTCACGGAGCACTGGGTGTAAGCGCCATCGCCGGCGATCGGGTTTGGGACGTGCAGGCGAAATTCCGCATCAAACTCGGCCCGTTGAAGCGACACCGCTTCGAGGAATTCCTCCCGGACAAGTCGGCCACGCCGCGGCGAAAGTCCCTGTTCTTGCTGGCACAATTGACTCGCCTTTACGCGGGCCCGGAGTTAGACTTTGACCTGCAATTGATGCTGGAGGCCACCGAAGTGCCGCCGTGCCGGATCGGCGGCGACGGCTTCGGCGCGCGGCTCGGCTGGAATACCTGGCTGCTCAGCAAACCGCGCGACGCCGATGCCGATGATGCGATCTTTGTCGCCGATGAGAACGTTTGGTTGAATTGAAGCCCGCTGTGGCTTTCAGGGAGATGATGCCAATGGCCTTTGTGAGTCCCAAATCACTGGTCGGAAAACTGAACGAGACGACTCGCCTGGCGCTCATGCGCGCCGGCGATATGTGTCACCAGCGTTCGCACTACAACGTCGAACTTGAACACTGGTTCATGAAACTTATCGATCTGCCCGAATCGGATTTGCCGCCAATCCTCAAGCATTACGGCATTGACGTGGCCCTGGCGAAACGACAACTCGAAGATGCCCTGAAGCGGTTGAAGACCGGCAGCGGACGTAGCGATCTTCAGATCGCCCCGGAAATCTACAAGCTGGTCCGCGAAGCGTGGGTTGTGGCGTCGCTCGAATTCGCCGCCACGAAGGTTCGTTCGAGTTTCTTGTTGTTGTGTTTGCTCTCTGACGATACCCTGCAAGCGCAATTGCGGACGATGGTTCCGGAATTGGCTCGCATCCCGGCCGCACAGCTTCAGAAGGAACTGCGCAACCTCACGGCCGAATCGCCCGAAAACGAAGCCCCTTCCGCCGAAGGCGGCCCGGGAGCGGGCGCCGCCCCCACCGCGACTCAGGCCCTGGATCAGTTCACGCAAAACTTGACGGACCGCGCGAAGAAAGGCGAACTCGACGCCGTGGTCGGGCGCGATAACGAGATTCGCCAGGTCATCGACATTCTCACTCGACGCCGGCAAAACAACCCGATCCTCACCGGTGAAGCGGGCGTGGGCAA
>JBGQCZ010000288.1:0-6793 GCA_041495645.1 Gemmataceae bacterium
AGGCGATTCGCGACCAGTTGCTGCTCAAGTATCCCGGCTCGCGCGTCTATTGGTTCGCCGAGGAGCACGTGCAAAAGCAGGAATCGTTCGATTGCCGCACGCTCGAAGCGCCGGCGCCGGCGATCATTCGCGAGCACGGACTGCGCTTCCGCGTCGCCCCCGGCAGCAAACACAAGACCGGCTTCTTCCTCGATCAACGCGACAACCGCAAAGCGCTCGCCGATTTCTCGAAGGGCCGCCGCGTCCTCGATCTCTGCTGCAACTCCGGCGGTTTTGCCGTGTACGCCAAAGCCCTCGGCGAAGCGGCAGAAGTCATCGGCGTCGATCTCGACGAGCAAGCGATCGGTCTCGCCAAGCAAAACGCCGGCTTGAATCAGGTGCAAGTCCGATTCGTGCAGGCCGACCTGTTCGCCTGGCTGCGCGACATCCTTCCGAGCGGGCAACGCTTCGATGTGGTGGTGCTCGACCCCGCCAAGCAAACCCGCGACCGCGAAGAGATTGACTTCGCGCTGAAGAAATACCTCGACATGAACCGCCTCGCCCTGCAAGCCGTCGCCCCCGGTGGCATGTTCCTCACCTGCTCCTGCACCGGCTTGATCAGCGAAGAAATGTTCCTCGAAACCCTGCGCCGGGCCGCCTGGCAAGCTGGCCGTACCATGCAGATCGTGCGCATCACCGGCGCCGGCGGCGACCACCCGTTCCTGGCGCACGTGGCCGAGGGGCGGTATTTGAAGGCGGTATGGGCACGGATTGAATGATGCTTGAATGTTTGCAAGTGGCC
The DNA here is from genome assembly GCA_041495645.1 of Gemmataceae bacterium. Classification (GTDB taxonomy): domain Bacteria; phylum Planctomycetota; class Planctomycetia; order Gemmatales; family Gemmataceae; genus JBGQCZ01. The sequence goes on from JBGQCZ010000288.1 coordinate 782, forward strand.
GGTTACGCTGCTTGAGACAGAGGAGGCAAAGAACATGAATCACCGGATCGCCGCAGGATTGTTGTTGCTGGCATTTTGCTCTTGCAGCAAACAGCCGACAACGGTTGTTGCCACGACGCAAAACGTGCCACCGCCTGTTGTTGACGATCAATCGGCAATCAATGCTCACCTCAAAGCCCAAGCCGAAGCCAACGGGACCGTTAAGCACTCGGCGGCTGGCGAAACGTTGCTCCGCGACGGCTATGGATTCGTCAAGCTCATGCGGGACAATTCGTCGAAACTTTACGTGAATTGCGTCGCGAATGGCAAAGTATTCTGTCTAAATGTTGACACCGGTTTCACGTGCACATCAATCGCCGAAGAGACCGCCAAGACCTTGGGACTATCGGTGCGGGACGCAGATGTCAAAATCATGACGGTTGGCTCCGAAGGGCAAAGAACGAGGGCTGCGACACTCGAAGGATTTCATATCGGCGACCAATTAGGCTCCGCGTTCGATGTGAATGTAACCGATTTCTCGGCACTCAGAGAGCGAGCAAAGGAAGATGGCCAAGTTATCTTGGACGGCGTCTTAGGAGCCAACTGGCTCCACTATTACTCGTGCGTCATTGATTTCAAGAATGACGTCCTGTACTACACGGACCCATCAAGATTTCGCCAGACAGATCCGGAATGGAAGATTGAGAGTTCGGCATTCGGTGCAGCGCTCCTCAAAGACGGGTACGGCTACGCCAAGCTAGCTCGGGGCAAGGTTACACCTGATCTTTTCCTAAATTGCAAGGCACAGGGAAAGGACTTCTGTTTCGCGATCGACTCAGGATCCTCTAAGGTCTTTATTTCAGAGGAAACCGCAACCCGATTGGGGCTTTTGGTGGGAGACTCAGCAGACGAAAGTGCATGGCTTGGCAGCAAGCCAATTAAGGAAAAGTCGACCACCCTCGTCGATGTGCGCCTACACAGCGACTTACCACCAATTGGCCTAGTTGGTGTGGGCGTTGTTGATTTCTCTGCGTTGAAGGCATACGCCAAACAAAGTGCAAACGTTAAACTTGACGGATTGCTTAGCGCACAGCTGCTTTCACTTTTCTCTTGTGTGTTGGACTTTCAGCACGGCGTGCTGTATTTCATGGCCCCGTTCAAGCAGAAACTTGGGGCTTTCTCAGGTTCATGGCAGGCCACGCGGGTAGTCAAGAACGGGAAATTGCAGGCCGCCGACCGGATCAAGTCCTGGCAACTGAATTTCGTTGAAGGCCAGATCAATCTCGAGGGGTTAGGCGCCAAATGGCAATGCTCATTCGCCACGACACCGAATTCAACGAACGGAACGATCGATTGTCATCTCCTGATCGCAATCAATGCTGAGGTCAATTCGGGACTGTTCGGAATTTACGAATTTGGTGAGTCAGCCAACAAGATGAAGATCTGCATGTCGTCCGATCCAGCCAATCGACCGACCAAAATGGAATCAGGGGAAAACAGCAGGAATATCCTTATCGAACTCGAGCGCGTGCCGCGTCGACTCATGCCGCCGCCAGAAAAGTAATCACGAAAGATCAGTCGCATGGACGTGCGCCTCATCACCCTAGATCCCGCCCATTTCCACGCGGCGTTGATTCACAAGGAAATGCTGGAGGGGATTTCGCTTGCCGTGCACGTCTTCGCCCCGCTCGGCCCCGATCTTATCGCGCATTTGAATCGGCTCATCGGTTTCAACTCGCGGGCAATCAACCCAACGCGCTGGGAAGTCGAAGTCCACGCAGCGGCCGATTTCCGTGAGCGAATGCTGAAGGACCCGCCCGGCAATGTGGTCGTGCTCGCGGGTCGCAATCACACCAAGATCGATTCGATGCTGGCCTGCGTCGAGGCCGGGTTGCACGTCCTGGCCGATAAGCCGTGGATCATTCGCCACTCGGACTTGCCCAAGCTCGAACTCCTGTTGAAGCGGGCCCAGGAAAAGGGCGCTATCGTTTTCGACATCATGACCGAGCGGCACGAAATCACGTCGATCCTGCAACGCGAACTGGTCCGCGACCGCGATGTGTTCGGCGAATTGATTCCCGGTGATGCCAATACGCCGGCCGTGGAAATGGTCAGCGTGCATGCACTGAAGAAATTGGTGGCGGGCGTTCCGCTCAAGCGCCCGGCGGCCTTTTTCGACATCAACCAAAATGGCGAAGGCCTCACCGATGTCGGCACGCACCTGGTGGACCTGACCTTCTGGATGATCGCGCCCGACCGGCTCATTGATTATCGCAGTGACTTGCGAGTGATCTCCGCCGATCGCTGGCCGACGCTGCTGACTCGTGACGACTACCAACAAGTGACCGGTGAACCGAGCTTCCCCGCAGGCGCCAATGAACGCTTTGCCTACTATTGCAACAACCGCGTCCACTACGACCTGCTCGGCCATCAAGTTCTGTTGGATATTCGCTGGGACCAGGAACTGCCGGCCGGCGACACGCATTGCGCCGAGTTTCGCGGCACGCGCTCGCGAGTTCGAATCAGCCAGGACGCCAACCGCCCTGCCCCGCCGGAACTGGAGGTCCTTCCGAATCCCGGCACGAATCGCAAAGCCTTTCGGCTTGCACTGCAAAAACGCATCGAACAATTGTCGTGCAAGTATTCCGGGCTGCAATTCGAGGACTCAGGAGACGCCTTCCGAATCGTCATCCCATCCGAGCACCGCGTCGGACACGAAGCGCATTTCGCGCAAGTCACCGCCGAATTCCTCGGCTATTTGGAAAACCCCGCCGAAATGCCGAAATGGGAAATGCCCAACCTGCTCGCGAAGTACTTCGTCACGACCGAGGGCGTGCGCATGGCTCCAGAAATAGAACGCGGATGACGCTGATAACGCGGACTTGCGCGGATCAAATCATTTCTGATCCGCGCAAATCCGCGTTATCAGCGTCATCCGCGTTCTATTGGGATTCGTAGCCATACCGATGGATCATCTCGCCCCAGCGGTGTTCGATTTCGGCCTCGTTCTCAGGCGTCAAATTATACTTGTTGGTTTCGTAAGTCTTGGTGCGATCGAGGTATTCCCGTAGCCGCGGTTCCGCCAATTCGAACTTGCCCAGTCTCAACCGATCGTAAAGTGTCCGCATCTCGGTCATCGGATCGCGGACCAGGTCTTCGTACTTTACTTCGTGAAACCGCGACGGATCGATCAGATGCCGGTCCGCTTCGAACTTCTTGTACATTCTCACGAACGTCGCAAAGACATGTTCCTCAAGGCCGGCGAACGTCGGCGTTTGCATGCCCTGTTTGCGGTAGAGCGATTTCCACAGGCTCACCGTCGACGCCCAAACCACGTACGGATTACGGACGATGTGGATAAACTGGGCGTCGGGGAACATTTCCAGCAGCACGCGAACGCGGCCGGTGTGGGTGGGCGATTTGAGCACCAGCCGTTTGGGATTCATGAAGGTGATTTTTCTCAGGAAGGCCAGCAGCGTGGCTTTCCATTTTCGCCGGGCTTTGCGCGAGACTCCCTCGAAATCGAGATACTCTTGATCCGCGGGCGGATGGTTGGGAAACGCGATGGTCAGGTATGGCGACGGCTGGCCGAGCATGCACAGAGCGAATTCCTCCTCCTGGGGCCTGCCCCAACCCGCGGCCATGTTGTCCATCGGCCGCCGGCCCGGCAGCAGCCAGAAGAACAACCGTGAAAACAACCACTCGGTCAAGATGAAATGGTTCGGCTCGAGGCATTGGTAGGTCGTCGGAAAGCTGTGCCGCGGATCGAGGATGAGGAGTTCGTGCAAGAGCGTGGTGCCCGAGCGCCAATGGCCGAGAATGAACAACGGCGGCTTGGTGATCGGCGTGCGTGCGACGCGATGCCGAAAGAACGCTTCCTCAAAAAACCGCATGAGCGTATGCAACGTGCTGATGCAGGTGATAATGACGGCGATGTACAGTTGCGGCAGACCGACGGCGAAACGATTGCGGACCAGCATCCGCCACCAGGCCAGGAAATTGCACCCCTCCCAGAATCGGGGCGCCCATTCGCGGCCTTTCTTTTTCGGCGCAGAGGAAGACTCGGAACCCATGCGACTCCATGTTCGAAGGAAGGGTTCATTTTCGCCGGCAGCGGAATCAAGAAAAGAGCTTCCGCGGCGGAAATTCTCTTTCCCACCTCGTACATCACGGTATAATTGGCGGAGGAAGAAATTCCAACGATCGCGGCGTGGAGCAGAGGCAGCTCGCCAGGCTCATAACCTGGAGGTCAGTGGTTCAAGTCCACTCGCCGCAATTTGCGGGCGTAATTCAGTGGTAGAATGCTAGCTTCCCAAGCTGGACGTCGCCGGTTCGAATCCGGTCGCCCGCTCTGAACGCAAGCCAAGAACAGGGGTTTTTCAGTAGTGCTACTGAAAAACCCCTTCCTTTTTTTGGTAGGCACCGCAGCGCGGACACTCGGCATGGCGTCAGTACAAAGGCTCAGGGTTTCGCTCACGAGGCTCATCACATGCAACCGAGAAAACGAATCGTTTTTTGTTTCGTCTTCGTATCCGTCATCGGTTCGACGGGCGCGGATTGGCGGCAGTTTCGCGGGCGGGGCGGGCTGGGAACGAGCGATGAAAAAGGGCTGCCGGTGGAATGGTCGGGCGAGAACAACATTGTTTGGAAGGTGAAGTTGCCGGGCGCGGGCGCGTCGTGCCCGGTGACGCAAGGCGACCGGGTCTTTGTCACTTGCTACTCCGGTTATGGGCTCGATGCCAAGGAGCCCGGAAACATGGACGACCTGCGCCGCCATTTGCTGTGTTTGGACCGGACCACGGGAAAAACCATTTGGGCCAAGGAATTCCAGCCGATTCTCCCGGAGCACAAATACGCGGGGGAAGGATCGTATCACGGCTATGCGGCCAGCACTCCGCTCATCGACGGCGATCGCCTCTATGTCTTTTTCGGCAAGTCGGGCGTCTATTGCTTCGATCTCGATGGGAAGGAAATCTGGCACGTTCTGGTCGGCAAGAACACCAACGGCTGGGGCTCGGGGCCGTCACCGGTGATCTACAAGGATTCCCTAATCATCAACGCCAGCATCGAAAGCGGCTCGCTCGTCGCGCTCGACAAGACGACCGGCAATGAAAAATGGCGCGCGCCGGGAATTAGTGCTGCCTGGAACACTCCCGTAATCGTGACGACCCCCGAGATGACACAGGAACTCGTGGTGAGCGTTCAGGATCGCGTGGTCGCGGTCGATCCGGACACGGGCAAGGAGCTTTGGAAAGCTGAGGGCGTGCATCGATACGTTTGCCCGAGCGTCGTGGCGAACGAAGGAGTGGTCTATGCGATCGGCGGCGGGCACACTTCGCTCGCGGTCAAGGCCGGCGGCAAAGGCGAGGTGACGAAGACGCATGGCGTATGGCGGGTCAGCAAAGGCTCGAACGTCGGCTCGCCGATTTACCACGACGGCCATCTTTATTGGGCGAGCGACTCCGGCGGCGTGGTTTTCTGTCAGGAAGCCGCCACCGGCAAGGTCATCTACTCCGAACGCCTGAAGCCGGACTCGGGACAGATCTGGGCCTCGCCGATTCTGGCCGATGACAAGCTCTATTTCGTTTCGAAGGCGAATGGCACTTTTGTCGTGGCGGCGCAGCCGAAGTTCCAGCAATTGGCCCATAACGTGATCGCAGGCGACAAGAGCCGATCCAACGCCTCGCTCGCCGCCAGCGACGGGCAACTATTTCTGCGCAACGATCAATTTCTGTATTGCATCGGCAAACACTAGTCGCGAAGGCTGCGCCGTCGAATACCGGAGTGCCCATGAATCGCCTCAAAGACAAAGTCGCGATCGTCACGGGTGGGGGCCAGGGAATTGGCCGTGCGACTTGCGAACTGTTCGCCGAGGAAGGCGCGTCGGTCGTCATCGCGGATCGAAACGCCGAGACCGGACAGGCAACGGCAGCAGCCATCGCTCACAACGGCGGCAAGGCGCTTTTTGCGCAAACCGATGTAACCAATGAAGAGAGCATTCAGCAAATGGTAAAGCGGGCAGTGAGCCATTTC
>JBGQCZ010000289.1:0-6770 GCA_041495645.1 Gemmataceae bacterium
ATAGTATACAAATCTTCTTGGCAAATGTCGATGGGGTAGGCAAGCGGCAGGATGATTGATTGTACGGACGTGTCAGTTTGCCATGCAGCCGGCCTCTGCGAGGCCGGACCGGGCTCACAGATCCCGGCTACAATGAACCTGATACACTACGAACGCGACACACACTTCTTTTATTGGCGAAATCCCGGCGCCCGCACTTCAAACAACGGTTTCCCCGGCTCGCGCAACGCCAACTCCAACGCCGCCGCCGCCCGCTGACGTTGTTTGCCGATGCGCAATACTTCCCGCAACCATTCCAGGTCCATCGGCTTGCCGAGCAGCAGTCGCTTACCCGGCCTGAAATTCGCCTGGTTCTTTTCCCACCAACGCGAGATCTTGTCTATGTCCGGCCAGGGCAGATTGTCGTCCGGGTCCATCGCGACATTTTCGTCGGCCGGATCGTCATTCGGACCGGCTTCAAAGCCTTCGGGCTTTTGTCCCTCCAACTTCTGGGCATCGAGATCGACTCCAGTGATGAATGTAGACGCTTCCCCGGCAACACGCGCGAGGGCCGGAGTCTTCATTGCCTGGAGAAGCCGGGGAACGGCGCTCGGATCGCCAAGCCCGCCGTAGCCTTGAATTGCCAATCGTTCGCCGCCAGGCAACTGACCCAGCACGTCGAGCCAACGCAACGTCGCGGAAGATTCCGCACAGCGAACCGCCATGTTGACGGCCCTCGCCCGATGGCGAATCTCGGCCTGGGCAATCATCTGTAACTCAGCAACAGCCGGCTTATCACCCAGCCTCGCCGCGGACCAACAGGCCCAGAAGCGGCAGGTCAGGTCTGCATGGCGGAGATACTTGCCGACTGCGGGAAGGGAATTCCCGGCGCCGAGTTCACCGACGGCGCGAAGTGCGCGCGCTTTGACGCCGAGATCGGAGTCTTCCAGCAAACGTTGAAGCGCCGGCCCCGGGTCGCGGCGATGAATCGCCGCCGAACCAATGGCAACGCGGCGTAAGACCGGTGTATCCGTGGCGAACCAAGGTTTGATCCGCTCCATTGCCGTTGCAGCCGGCAGCCAGCCAAGGGCCGAAATCAACGCCCGTGCGTTCTTTGGCGAAGCCGCGGCGGCCTTTGCAACCGACTCCATGCGCGCCGGCAACCCGCTCTCCGCCGCCAATACGCCAGCCGCGAATGTTTCACCCGCTTCCGGCGTGGCTTCCAATTGCTTCGCGGCAGTTTCCCAACCCGCATCGCCGGCGACGCGGAGGCCGTCGAGGTGGGCCTCGACGCGCTCGTCGTGCTCGGCCAGTTGGCGCAGCGCGATGTGCGGCGCGGCCGCCAAATGGTTCCGCAGGTGCCAAAGGAATGCAGCTTCCTCAGCGTGCCGGGTAACGACGTTTGGGATGATCTGAACGGGCATCGGCGACCTTTGTGTCAAACATCGTTCGGATGCGTGAATCGCCGCAGGTAGCGCATGGTGTTGTCTTCGTCCCAGAGAGTTCCGCCGAACGGGGCGTGCTCGGTTACTTGAAGGGGGAGCAATGCATTTGCAACGGCCGCGTAGCCGTTCAACCACTCGTTCCGATTTCGATCGCCTAGACGGGGAGCAAGTTCGGACTGCAACAGAATGGCGTGATCGGTCTCGAAATGAGAGTGAGCCGCTCTTTTGGCTTGCTCAATTACCTCTGGCGCCATCGAACGCAGATGGTTGCCGAGAATCGTGAGCCAATTCACACATTTGAAACCATCCTTCAAATGATTGACGGATACGTCCAGATTATGCGCTTCAGCGCCCCAATAGCGCATGGCCAATCCAAAAACTCGATCGAAGGCGTCAGGGCGATATTTGGGGGCAAAGCGCGCCTGTAGATAGTAGCCTCCAAAACCCGAGAGGCAGTGCATGCACCCAATGAGATCGCGGGCCAGCGAGTGCAATTCATTTGAGTCAAAACTCCACTCAAAATCGAACCGGACAAAACTGGCCATTCCGGCTTCGGTATGAGGACGATAGCCATGAAACATGAACACTAGCGAGTCGGAACCACGCCCGTCCGAGAACATATATCCCCAATCCATTCGGGATCGGAGTTTGGGCAAGATGGTGCCTTCAAACAATGACCGTGCCGACGGCGTCCATGGGACGGGAGCGGACCCAGGACATGTCGAGCGATAGGCCTGGATTCGCGATGCAAAGCGATTCATTGCCAGGTCGTAGATCGTGCGGGCCGTCGCCGGTCCCGGAGGATGCGCAAGATAAAGAACCAGCCCTTTCTTCAGCTCGACAAGCAAAGAGCCGTCGTTGGCCACAACGCTAATTGGGTTCGTGTTCAAGGTTCGCCTCAGCGACTCAAGGGCGGAGGTTCGCCCGATCCGCATGTTCGTTCGCGACGGCCTTCTGTAATGCGGCGGCATACTGAGTCAAAAACGCGCCAAATCCCGGGTAACGTGTCTCGCCGCCGTTAACATCCACGCGCGCTATCTCGAGTTCCGGTCCTGCGGAGGTGCCGGCGTCGAAGCAAAAGAAATCGTCCGAGTCCGGGCCGCCGACAAAAACATATCGCGTCAAATGGGGCAAAAGGTCTTCCACCACTTCCCATCCCTGGCCATTGTGTGCGATAATCTCATCCACAGACAATAAAGGCGCCCGGTGGACAAAGTTTTGTACCCCGTTCGACCATAGGAGACATTTTTTGTACGAGTCGGGCAAGGAAAAACCGAAGTAGCGCTCGAGCCGAACGATGTCTGCTGCCGTGGCAGGGGGCTTAAACTTTGGGATCGGTGGAGGGGGGTCCAGAAATCGCCCGAGTTCCGCGCGGGCCTCAACAATGCTATCCCAGACGCCCTTCATATCGATATCAGCCATGATGAATTCCGCTAGTGGATTCGTATGCGAGCCGCCATCAATCGCAACAGCCGGGAGCCGTAACTTTCTTCCCCGCGTCCTCCTCGGGCTTATACTTTCGCATCGCGGCCCCGGCGGTCGTATTTACCCGCGCGTTCATCCATTTCATCGACGCGACGTCGTTAAAGACTCCGCCGAGGCCGACATCATGGGAGTGATCCGGGTTCATGCCGCCGGAGCCTGATCGCGGCGGATTGGGATTCCGCGGCTCGGGTGGCGGTGGTTTTCCACCTTCATTCCATTTCTTGTATCGGCAATCGGATGAAAACTGGCTCTTGATGTGCGCCTCATCGAGCGGCACTTTGTTGACCGCCGCCGCAAAGTTCTTGGCGAAAAGCTCCTTGACGCTGTTATATTTGCTGTTGTCCGGCGACGTCGGTTCCGATGGGCTTGGGCTGACCTTCTTGATCTTATCTTTGGGGATCGCACTGAATGCCTTCAGCATGTCGCACAATTCCTCGACCTGGCAATCGTCCCATTTTTTCTTTCGCTGCGATTCCGGCTTCTTACGCTCTTCGCAGGCTTCGATTTCCAGTTTGACTTCCTTCGGCGCCGTTTGATCCGGGGTCACCCCATTCATGCAGATCGTGTTGCCGTGATTCATCTTCATCATGTCGCTGAAACGGCAGGCATTTTTGCCATCAAGTTTCACGTCGAAGGAGTACAGGATCCAGGTCGCCTCCTTCATGTTGACGTTGGAGACGACTCCGCCCGCGGTTCCGGCTTCGTCGCCCGAACAACGACTGAACTCGGAACCCTTGTTGGCACATATGTTTCCACCATCCGCTTTGATGGTGGTCGTCCCGTTCGCCAGGTCGCTCGACATCGAAATGATGATCGGATACGGGATGGGCACCGGGCCGGCCGGGCTGGGGGTCTTGCAAACATCGGGCGCCGTGCTTTTGGCAAAGTGCGTCGTGCCCTTGTGAACCAGGCCGTTCGACGTGCCGTTGACTTTGATTGTAACCGGCATCACGCTTCTCCCTTGGCCATGCTAGGAGCATCCAGGATTGCCCCGCAGCGCTCACCGCTCTCGGAACTGGTCCACAGAAGCGGACGGCTCCCCTTAGCATATCCTTTTCGGGCGGCGGCCTCGGACAGGACCACGAACAGCGGGCCAGAAGCCGCGCCGACATCGCCCCAGCAGTCGGCCGGCGTGGCGAAATCGGTTCCCTCCGCGAACACCGCCGACGTCCGCACCGTTGCGAACCCGAACTCCTCAGCTCGATATCGCTCCCCGTTCATGTCGCACAAAATCTGATCGACTTTCCCGTCGGGCTTGGGCAAAGCGGCAAAGAGGTCGCGGAAGAGCGCTGTCAGCCCCTCGCCGATACACACGGTGTCGGTCTTGATCAGTTTCGTTTCCTGAGTCATCGCGACCGTAAGGACGTGGGCGCGCGACATCAACTTGAACCGCTCGGCCATCGTGGGCGCGGCCAGCAGGCACCAGCCCGCCGCCTCACCGGGAATAAACCCCCAAGCGTTGTTTCTCGGACCGGCGGAATGCACCTGATCATTCGCTTCCAACCACTCGAGTGTTTCCGGTTCCAAATAGGAGTCAACACCACCGACTAGGCAAAATTCGGCCGCCCCCTGCCGGATCTTCTTCCATCCGGCCGCGATGGCCATCATACCGGCGGCGTGGCCCGTGACGATCGTCTCCAGCGGTCCGATTCGAAATTCGTCGGAGAGATCGGACTTCAAGCGTTCGGCGAGAGTCTTTTCCAGATCGGCCGGTCGGCCTGGGCGCATGGGAGGCAGCCCGACGATGACTGGAATGGCCTGTAAGCGCGCGGGCTTGTCGCGAATCGGTTCGAGAGCTTCGCGAGCGGCGGGGACCGCGAGCGCCGCGAGCCGCTCGGCGGCCGTCACGGTGATATCGAGGTATGGGGCCGCGGCGACGATCATCTTGTTGCCCGCGGTGTCGATCATGAACGGGTGCGAACCGAACCCCGCGACGCCGGCTCGAGCGGCAGCGGCCGTCGACGCCGCGGTCATGCCGATCGACGTCCGCGCCCCGGCTCCGACCAGGGCAACCAGACGAGATTTACTGTTACCGGGTTGCATTTGCAGCCACGCCCTTAATCGTCCACCACGAAACTTGCGCCCGCGCCCGGCGGCGGGTTCAGCACTCGTTTGCGCGTCACAACGGTTCGATCCAGTTTGAGAATCTTGGGATGGCAGCGCAAATGTGTCTGCCAAACCATCAACACGCGCGGGACATCGGGCTCCAGGATCACGGTGTGCAGGTCGCCGCGGTGTCGCTCGCGCTCCCCGGTGGAAAAAACTGTCTCAAACCCGAGTGCGACCCGCGGCAACGTGAACTTGAGAGTCCCTTTGGTCGTGAGGTTGATTAATTCCACCGGCTCGCCGCCCTTGAGATGACTCTTGGGTTGCTGATCCTCGGGAGCGCTCAGGTAGAACCGATCGTCGAAATCGTTGGGCACGAGGGGCAGCCGCTCCTTTTGCCATGCCTCATCGTAGGTGCCACCGTGCTTGACGCGCGGTTGCCAATGCGATGCGATGGGGCCGAATCCCGCGGGCGCCCCGCCGCGAAACAATCCACCGAGCGGGCCTTTCGCCTCTTCGATGTTGGGAGCGAGTTGATCGGGGGCCGGCGCAAATCCAACCCCGGCCGGGTTTCGCGGTTCAAACTTGGGGCGGTCGGCACTCGCTGTTTTTGGGTCCGCTCCGCCGTACGCTCGCTCGTAAACCAGCGGAATTTTGACGAACGGTTCCGGTTCGCTCGCGATCAGACCGGGCAGGCCCTGGCGAAAACGTCGGTCGCCGTGCACGCGCAAGGTCTTGGCGATATCGGCGACTTTCATGGTGGCGTCGAGTTGCTTCACCGGACGCCCGTTTGGCGCGTAGGCGTGGCCGTTCAAGAGTACGTCCGTGGTGGGTTTATTCAAATAGAAGTCGGAATCATACATGAGGCTCGAGTTCTTTGGATCGCCGCGAAAGACCGGCGCCTGGTGAACCGGCTCCTGGGCTACTGCCTCGCGTGTGGCGCCGTTCGGATCGATCAAAAACGTCGCCTTGACGGCCACGATCCAGACTTCAGCCCCGTCGCGGTCGCGGACAAAGGCATAGCCGGCGGCAAACGGTGTTTGATTCCTGATTTCCCACATGACGGTGTCCGCGTCCCAAAACCGCTCGGAATCAGTTGATCTCCACCGACGCTCCCTTGATCCGGTTCGAACCCGAGGAACGGCTGACAACGTCGGCGCCGCGAATGAGCACTTTGCCCGCCTGTGTCAGCGTGATGCTCGCCGCGCCACATTTCAGCACCACTTCCTTGCTGGCACTCAGCACAAGTCGCTCGACGTCGTCCGCGACGGCAACGGCCCTTTGCTCCACCGATTGCAGCAGTCCCATGACGATAGGGCGCGATGGATCACCATTTTCGAACAACAGAACCACTTCTCGATCGACGGCCGCCGGTCCCAGTGAAACCGTTGTCCGCGCCGCCACCGGCCCGCGAGCCGGGTTGCCCGGAAAATCGACGGCCGGACCGCTGCCATCAATTCGGACTATTCGCCCGAGAATCGAGGCCAGGATACGAGCCGATGCTGGAGTGGGTTTTTCGAGTTCGTTCCTGATGCGAGTCGGCCGTCCGTCACGTGGAGTGACGGGAACAGCGGTCACTGATTCTGAAACGGTTGCGCGCACGATGATTCTCCCGTTTGTCAATTCTCGCCGATCTTGCTGCCCTTCAGCACCATGTCGCTGTCGGCTTTGATCGTGATCTTTCCCGATCCGGTGATGCTGATGTCCTTTCCTTTGATACTGATCGATCCGTCCTTTTTCATTGCTATCGAAGCGTCGCCAGTCTTGATCATGATCTCATCCCCCGCATCGATCATCAGTTTCTTGGCAACCTTC
>JBGQCZ010000290.1:0-6741 GCA_041495645.1 Gemmataceae bacterium
CACATTGATTCTCATCCTTGCGTAGCGCGACCGTCGAAGCGTGGGAACACCGATTCGAAGAGTGACTTCTCAACCCTCATCATCAGAGTCGGGACGAAATAGGGCAGTCCGGCATCTCCGGCAAATCCGTCACGACCCGGCCCGACTTGAGCAATTCGCGGTGCTTTCGGTCCATGCCGTCTTTCCCGCATCTCGCGTTTTGTCCGATAAGATCGGTAATATTCCAAGCGCCCGTTTGCCAATGGATTCGACCCAAGGAGGGGTTATGCGTCCGACCATTCGCCAATCCGCTCTTCTTGCAATGTTGATATTTGGCGTGGGGTCCGCTGCGACGGGTGCGGACACTCGGCCACCCGCCAGTCCCTACGGACAGATCACGTATCAGTCCTCTTCGAAGAAGGTCCAAATTCTGGAGCCAATCTTCGAGGAAACCCCGCCCGTGAACGATCGGCCTGTCACCGGCATGGCGTCGGAAAAACCGGCACAAGCGCCAATAATCGTATCGACGGCAAACTCGTGCAGCACATGCGACGCTTGTGCGGCGACTCCCGAGTGCAAGAAAAAGCGCGGTGGGTTCTTCAAGCGATTGTTCGGCTCGAAAAACTCCTGCGATACGTGCCGTTAAGCGAATTCGGATCGTGATTCCACGAGCTCGAAGCGATGGAGGCAAAGAGTCCTCCAATGCTTCGAGCTTTGTTTCATTGCAATTCGTCAAAGAGCGACCTATCGCCGGGGCGACGAAACGCGTCAATCGAGAGCTTTGGCCCTTCCTTGCTTAACCCCAATCGCTCCCGATGCAAATGAAAGACCGCGCGAATCAAGTCGGCCCACGGTCCTTCACCCTTCATTCGCGCGCCAAATTGCGACACGTTTAGCTTGCCGCCACGCACGTCGCGAACGCGGCTGAGCACCTTCTCTTTCTTCTCCGGAAAGTGTTGTTCGAGCCAATCTTGAAATAAGTCCTTCACGACGAACGGCAGGCGCAACATGGTGTAGCCTGCGAACTGCGCGCCGGCCTTTGCGGCTGCTTCAAGAATCGCCGGGATCTCGTGATCGGTCAGGCCGGGAATCACCGGGGCGATCAGCACGCCAACGGGAATGCCGGCTTTGGCCAGGTCCGCGATGGCTTTCAGCCGGCCGAGCGGCCGGGTCGCCCGCGGCTCCATCCGCTGAGCCAGGTCCGCATCGAGCGTGGTCACACCGAGCACCACGCTCGCCGCGTTGTACTTTGCCAGTTCGCCCAGGTGATCCGCATCGCGTGCGACGAGGTGATTCTTGGTGACGATGCCGACCGGGTTGCGGAACTCCGCCAAGACTTCCAGGCACTGCCGTGTGATTTTCAACCGCCGTTCGACCGGCTGATAACAATCGGTCACGCCGCTCAGCCCGAGATGCACCGGCTTCCATTTCGGCGACGAAAGCTCCTTGCGCAGCAACCGCGGCGCGTCGGCCTTCACCATGATCTTGGTTTCAAAATCGAGCCCGGCAGAGAAGCCGAGGTATTCGTGGTAGGGGCGAGCATAGCAATAGCAGCAGCCATGTTCGCATCCTCGATAAGGATTGAAGCTGTGCGAAAAGAAGATGTCCGGGCTGTCGTTGGTCGTGATGATCGAGCGGGAATTGTCTTGAAAGAACTGTGTGGCGGGAGCGGGTCCTTCGGGGTCGGCGCGAGCAGGGTCCACCTCATAGTTGAGCGGAATGAAGCGGTTGCCGGGATTGCGACTGGCCCCGCGGCCGTGAATCGGTCCGGGCGCGTTCGATTCGGTTGTGGACATCTATACAGTATATCCCGGAATCGCCATTCGCGTCAGATATTTCCTTCAAGTCCCTGCTGATGGAAGAAATGCTCGACCTTTTCCTGATTCTCCAGGAGCCATTCGATGCCTCGCCCTCCCAGTTTTACGCGTCACCTACACACGGATTCTTGAGCATACCCAAGCCTTCGATTTCGACCTCGGCCACGTCGCCGGGTTTCATGTACACGGGCGGTTTGCGCGCGTCGCCGACGCCGGGCGGAGTGCCGGTGAAGATCAAGTCGCCCGGCTCCAGCGTCATGATCACCGAGAGATAAGCCAGAATCTCGGGCACGCCGAAGATGAGTTGCTTGGTGTTGCTGTCCTGCATGGTCTGGCCATTAAGACGCAAGCGGATGGGCAGCGAGTGCGGGTCGGGCACTTCATCGGCCGTTACCAAATCGGGACCGACCGGCGCGAAGGTGTCGAAGGTTTTGCCGGACATCCACTGCTTGGTTTCGCCTTTGAATTGCCAATCGCGAGCGGAAACATCGTGGCCCACGCAATAACCGGCGACGTATTGCATGGCCTTCTCGATCGGAATCTTCCGGCCCTTCTTGCCCATGACAATCACTAGCTCCGCTTCGTAATCGACGCGACTGCTGACCTCTGGAATCACGATCGCTTCGCCATGTCCGATCAAAGCCGTGGCGTACTTGCTGAAGAGCACGGGCTCAGTGGGAATTGCTTTGCCGGATTCGAGCGCGTGATCGCGATAGTTGAGCCCGAGGCAAATGATTTTCTTCGGATCGGGAATGGGCGCGTGGAAGCGGGCCGAATCAGCCGGGATGCGTTTGGCATCGGCTCGTTCGGTGACGCGGCGAACGGCGGCGAAGGCTTCCGGACCACCAGCGAGAATCTCGCGAACGCTGCCGGGCAGGTTCGGATCGGTGGCGACGAGATCGATGAATTCATTGCCGGCGCGAACGACGGCGCGAGGCCCGATGGCGGTGGCGATGGTCGCGAGTCGCATGGTGTGATCCTGCGGTGGCGAGGCGAATACCCGAGAATTGCTATGGGAATTGCGTTCCGCGGCCAGCTGCGGCCGGTGCGACGGGCATTTCATCTTTGCGCTTTTTTTACGCGCGGCCAATTCCTTTTGAGCCACATTTTACACCGCTCCCGGTATCAATTGATGCTGGGCCATCAGAGGCGGATTTATGGAACTGCTTTACATCGGCATCATTTTCACCTGTTTCGGATTGACGGCCGGCTTGATTCGGCTCGTCGATCGGTTGTGAGCGTGCCATGGGAACCGCGACTTTCATCGCGACCCTGATGGCGGCGCTGCTGTTCGCCGGCCTGACCATTGGGCTTTATCGCTTGCTCGATCGGTTGTGAGGTTCGTTGACATGGGAATCATTTACATCGTGGGGGCCGTGGTGGCGGCCGGGCTGTTTGCTTACCTGTTTGCGGCACTCCTCAAACCGGAGTGGTTTTCATGACTCTCAATGGCTGGCTGCAAATCGCGCTGTATCTGATCGTGCTGATCGCGCTGGTCAAGCCGCTCGGCGCTTACATGGCCCGCGTCTACCAAGGCCGGCCGTGCGGGCTCGATCGCGGGCTGGGCTGGTTCGAGCGCTTGATCTATCGCGCTTGCGGTACGCGCAGCGACCAGGAAATGAACTGGAAACAATACGCGATCGGCGTTCTGCTCTTCAACTTCCTCGGCTTGATCGCGGTGTATGTGGTGCAACGCGTGCAAGACGTGTTGCCGCTCAACCCGCAGAGTCTGCCGGCGGTCAACCCTCACTCGTCGTTCAACACCGCCATCAGTTTCGCCACCAATACGAATTGGCAAGGCTACGGCGGCGAAAGCACGATGAGCTACTTCACGCAAATGCTTGCGCTGACCGTGCAGAATTTCGTCTCGGCCGCGAGTGGCATGGCCGTGCTCGTCGCCCTGATTCGCGGCTTCACGCGAAAGTCAGTCGAGGCGATCGGCAACTTCTGGGTCGATCTGACGCGCTCGACGCTTTACATCCTGCTGCCGCTGTCGCTGATCCTGGCGCTCGTGCTCGTTTCCCAAGGAGTGATCCAGAATTTCTCGAAGTACGAGACTGCGACGCTGGTGCAAGCCACGACCGTGGATGAACCGGTGAAGGACAAGGACGGCAATCCGGTCCTCGATAAGGAAGGGAAACCGGTTACCGAGAAGAAACCGGTGACGGAACAAACGTTGCCGATGGGCCCGGCGGCCTCGCAGGTGGCGATCAAGCAACTTGGCACCAACGGCGGCGGGTTCTTCAACGTGAATTCCGCCCATCCCTACGAGAACCCGACCCCGCTCAGCAACTTCCTCGAAGTGCTGGCGATTTTGCTGATCCCGGCCGCGCTGTGCTACACGTTCGGCGTGATGGTCGGCGACCGGCGCCAAGGCTGGGCGGTCCTGGCCGCGATGCTTGTTCTATTCGTGCCGTTGTCGATTTCGTGCGCGCTCGCCGAGCAATCCGCCAACCCGGCGCTCACCGATCTTGGCGTCGATCCTTCCGCCGGCAACATGGAAGGCAAGGAAGTCCGCTTCGGCATCGCCAACTCGGCCTTGTGGGCCACCGCGACCACGGCGGCATCGAACGGCAGCGTGAACGCCATGCACGATTCGTTCACCCCGCTCGGCGGGTTGGTCCCCATGTGGCTGATTCAACTGGGCGAAGTGATCCTCGGCGGAGTGGGCAGCGGGTTGTACGGCATGATCGTGTTCGCGATCATCGCCGTGTTCATCGCCGGCCTGATGGTCGGACGCACGCCGGAATATCTCGGCAAGAAGATCGAAGCCTACGAGATGAAGATGGCAGCACTGGTGATTCTCATTCCGCCGATGGTGGTGCTGACCGGCGCGGCGATTGCCGTGATGGGTCCAGGCCTCGAATACGCGGCCGATAACGGCGAAATGAAAAGCGTGTTGACCAACACCGGCCCGCACGGCTTCTCCGAGATCCTTTACGCCTTCTCATCCGCCGGAAACAATAATGGCAGCGCTTTCGGCGGCCTGAACGCCAACGTGCCGTTCTGGAACATCGCGCTTGGCATCGCCATGTTCTTCGCCCGCTATTGGCTCATGATTCCGACGCTGGCCATCGCCGGTTCGCTGGCCCGCAAGAAACTCACGCCGGTCACGCCCGGCACGTTGCCGACGCACACGCCGCTATTCGTGATCCTGCTGGCCGGCACGGTGATTATCGTGGGCGCGCTGACGTTCATTCCCGCGCTCGCCTTGGGACCGGTGGTCGAGCATTTGCAGATGGCGAAGTAAACCAAGACTTCACCGCAGAGGGCGCAGAGAGCGCAGAGAACTCTACTGAAACCTTTTTTTCAGACTCCGCGCTCTCTGCGCCCTCTGCGGTGAATACTTGGAAGGATCTTTTCAATGACAGCACATGCACAAGCACGCCCGCTGTTCGATCCGCCGATAGTCCGGCGGGCGCTGGTGGATTCTTTCCGCAAGCTCGATCCGCGGCACCTGGTCCGCAACCCGGTGATGTTCACCGTGTTCGTCGGCAGCGTCCTGACGTCGGTCCTGTTCGTGCAGGCCCTGATCGGGAAGGGCGAAGCGCCGTGGGGCTTCATTCTCGGCATCAGCGCCTGGCTGTGGTTCACCGTGCTGTTCGCGAACTTTGCCGAGGCAATGGCGGAAGGACGCGGCAAGGCACAGGCCGATTCGTTGCGCAAAGCCCGGCAGGACGTGACCGCTCGCCGTTTGTCCGAGCCGCGACGTGATGCCAAGTCGGAATCCGTCAGCGCTACCGCTCTTCGCAAGGGCGACGTGGTGATCGTTGAAGCGGGCGAGCAAGTCCCCGCCGACGGCGAAGTGATAGAAGGCGTGGCTTCCGTCGATGAGAGTGCCATCACGGGCGAAAGCGCGCCGGTCATTCGCGAGAGCGGCGGCGATCGCAGCAGCGTCACCGGCGGCACCCGCGTGCTGTCCGACTGGCTCATCATTCGCATCGCCTCCAACCCCGGCGAGACTTTCCTCGACCGCATGATCGCGATGGTGGAGGGAGCGAAGCGGCAAAAGACGCCGAACGAAATCGCACTCGACATACTCTTGGCGGCGCTGACGATCGTCTTCCTGCTCGCCTGCGTGACGCTCGTGCCGTTCTCGTATTACGCGACAGGCCATCAGAGCGCGGTCCCGGTAACTGTCATCGTTGCCCTGCTCGTGTGCTTGATTCCGACGACCATCGGCGGGTTGCTTTCCGCGATCGGCATCGCCGGCATGGACCGCATGATTCAAGCGAACGTCATCGCCATGTCGGGCCGGGCCGTGGAGGCCGCCGGCGACGTGGACGTGCTGCTGCTCGACAAAACCGGCACGATCACGCTCGGCAACCGCCAGGCCGTGGCCTTCAAGCCGGCGCCGGGCGTCGGTATCGAAGAATTGGCCGACGCGGCGCAGCTTGCTTCGCTCGCCGACGAAACTCCAGAGGGCCGCAGCATCGTCGTGCTGGCCAAGGAAAAATACGGCCTGCGCGGCCGGGACATTCACGAGTTAGGTGCGTCGTTCGTGCCCTTCACGGCTCAGACGCGCATGAGCGGCGTGAATCTAAACGGCCGGGCGATTCGGAAGGGCGCTGCGGACACGATTCAAAGCTACGTGCACGAGCTTGGAGGGGAGTTTCCCGCTGCGGTGCGGGAGGAAGTGGATCGCATCGCTAAGAGCGGGGGCACGCCGTTGGTCGTGGCCGAGCAGAAGCGCGTGTTGGGTTCGATCGAGCTGAAAGACATCGTCAAGGGCGGCATCAACGAGCGGTTCGCCGAGTTGCGCCGCATGGGCATCAAGACCGTGATGATCACGGGCGACAACCCGCTGACCGCCGCCTCGATCGCGAACGAGGCTGGCGTCGACGACTTCCTGGCCGAGGCGACGCCGGAAGACAAGATGGCGTTGATCAAGAAAGAGCAGAAGGAAGGGAAGCTGGTGGCGATGACCGGCGATGGTACGAACGAC
>JBGQCZ010000291.1:0-6740 GCA_041495645.1 Gemmataceae bacterium
CCCATACGCCCGTGCCGGCCGGGAACGACGCGTTTCCGCCGTCGTTGGTCGAGTTCTATCTGGGCGGCTATGCTCGCGCGCTGGGTTTGGATCGCTATTCGCTGCTTGCGCTCGGTCGGCAGGAGCCGGGTAACGAAAGCGAACCGTTTGGCATGACCGTTCTGGCCCTGCGCACTTCGAACACCTGCAATGGCGTGAGCCGGCTTCACGGCGACGTGTCGCGGCGGATGTGGCAGAAGATTTGGCCCGGGTTGCACGTCAGTGAGATTCCCATCACATCGATCACCAACGGGGTCCACACGCAAAGCTGGCTGTCGCCGGAAATCACGCAGCTTTACGACCGCTATTTGGGGCCGAAATGGTCGGAGCGCCCGAACGACGTGGCAGTGTGGCGGTGGGTCGAGCGGATTCCGGACGAGGAACTGTGGCGGACGCACGAGCGGCGGCGCGAGCGCTTGGTGGCGTTCGCCCGCAAGCGGCTCAAGGCCCAATTGCATCGCCGCGGCGCGACGCCGGCCGACATTTCCCTCGCGGATGAAGTGCTGGACCCCGAAGCACTGACCATCGGCTTCGCCCGCCGCTTCGCCACCTATAAACGCGGGAACTTGATCTTCAAGGACATCGAACGCCTGTCCGCGATTCTGAATCACAAGGACCAGCCGGTTCAGTTTCTGTTCGCCGGCAAGGCACACCCGAAAGACGCGGGCGGCAAGCAACTGATCGCCGATATCCTCAAACAGTCGCGTCGCCCGGAATTCCGCCGCCGCATCGTGTTCATCGAAGATTACGACATGAACGTGGCCCGCACCCTCGTGCAAGGCGTGGACGTGTGGCTCAACAACCCGCGGCGGCCGATGGAAGCAAGCGGCACGAGCGGTATGAAAGTGTGCGGCAACGGCGGGCTCAACTTCAGCACGCTCGACGGCTGGTGGGTCGAAGGTTATCAGGGCGACAACGGCTTTGCCATCGGGTCCGGCGAGGAGTATCCCGACACCGAGATTCAGGACCTGATCGAAAGCCGGGCCTTGTACGACATGCTCGAAAAGGAAATCGTCCCGCTGTTTTACCGCCGCGGAACGGACGGCTTGCCGCGCGACTGGCTGCGGATGATGAAGCGAACCATCAGTTCGCTGACACCGGCCTTCACCACGCAGCGCATGGTCGAAGAGTATGTTGTCCAGTGCTACTGGCCGTCGAACCGCCGTTACATCGAGTTGACGGCCGAAGGCTTGCGGCGAGCCTCCGATCTGGCCGGTTGGCGGCAGAAGCTGTCGCAGAACTGGTCGCAGGTGCGCGTGATGGGCGTCGATGCCGAAGGCGCCGATCCGCTGCACGTCGGCGGCGAACTCGACGTGACCGCTCGCATTCATCTCGGGCCATTGCATCCGGAAGACGTCGAAGTGCAGATTTATCACGGCCTGGTCGATTCGCTCGGCGAAATCGCCGATCCGCAAACGGTGGCGATCGAACCCAGGACGCTGCCGGAACCATCCGCCAACGGCGACGGCGTCTGGATCTACCGCGGCCGCATTCCCTGCCGCTCCAGCGGGCAGCACGGCTTCAACGTGCGCATCCTCCCCAAAAACGCCAGCCTCCCGCACGTCTTCGAGCCGGGCCTGGTGTCGTGGGGGCAGTGACGCGCGTTGTCGCTGGAATGACCAGACTCAGAACTTTCGCAGAAGTGACTGTGCCGTGCGAAACGCGTGGGCCGGGCAGCGGAGCTTGGTGGTTCGGCAAACGAAGCGGAGGCTATCCGTGGAAGAAGGCGACGTGAACGAGAATGGGCAAGAATTTGTCCGGCGAACGGGCAACCCCAGCACAACTCATCGGTTTGCCAAGATTTGGGTGATGCGCTGCCAAACTTGCCGAAAAGAATACGGCAGCAATAGTTGTGATGCTCACATTCGCAATTGTCCTTTCTGCCAGCCGACAGCGGCAGCCGGGGAGCCGATCTGATACGGACCAGGGGACGGAGCGGATTCGGCAATCTTCCATGCGATGGGTAAGCAGCAGCACCGAGAGGTCAACGACCGTATGCCCAGCACCGAAACTAAGACGTCGGGCTCCGTGCTCGGAGTTGACGTCGGATTCTCATCTCGAGCACGAACCACCTGTTTTTGTCTCCTGCGATGGACCGAATCAATCGCGGCGCTCACGTTTTCTCTTGCCGGAGTAGAAACTGACGAGCGCCGTCAAAGGCTTCGTGAGCTTTTGAAGCAAAACCTTGGCCTAGACCTAGATGGGGCCGCGATCGATGGTCCTCTAACACATGGCCTTCGTCGAATAACACATTACCGCGCTGCAGAAGCGTTGCTCTCCAGAGGTGTGCTTCAGTTCCGCGGAAAGCCGGGACAAACGAGTTCTCCGACAGGACTGATGCTCCATCGACACGCAACCGAACTTGCCGAAGTTGTTCTTTCTGAGACCGTCCTTGCGTGTTCAAAACACTATCAAGCAATCCATGAGAAGTGCCTCGTCGAAGCATTTCCGAACATGTTTCTAGCCGCACTAATTCCCGAAGCCAACTTCCCCGGATTGAATCGAGATGCATCTGATCGATATTGGGAGGTGGCTGTCGGTTCGACGCTACTTGAGCATCTCCTTAAAGTATTGCTTCCCGGCCGCCGGTTAACCTACGGCCTAGCGGAATGCGGAAACCATGAGCATCGCGCAGGTGTAGTATGTGCGCTCACTGCCTTGTCGGTTTCCGTGGGGCGTCATATCGGCGTCGGCGACTCGGCTGACGGCGATATTATCCTCCCACCGCAAAGCACTTGGGGGATTGATCGTAACCTGTCAGGTTCCTGGATGGAGGCGGCTCTGCGGACGAACATTGGCCCAGTGCGCTTAAACCGGAAGAGCCATCCCAATCACAAAGCGGCACGAGTTGTCACTGACTCTGCTATTTCGTTTTGAAAACACATGCCCGAATCCGTTCAGCGCGCAGCGTTCGCCGCATACGCTAAACTGAAGATGTCCTTCAAGCCACCACAGGGGATTCACGATGCCCACCACCGGACAGCGACGTACCTTGGACGAGCTAGCTCGTCTCGGAGCGGAAGTCTTCGACCGGCAAGTGCGGGCGGCGCTTCGGCCCGAGGATGACGGCAAATTCGTCGCCATTGATGTCGAGACCGGCGACTACGAAATCGACGAGGACGACTACGCGGCTGTCACGCGCCTGCGGTCGCGGAGCCCAGCAGCCGATGTCTGGCTGATGCGGGCTGGCTACCCGACAACATGCCGGATCGGGGTAGGCCGATGATCCGAGGCGTCGTAAACGCCCGTCAGGAGGCCATTGTCCGGTTGCGGGTGCGAGGTGCTGGCGTGTCGTTCGGCAGTCAGTGAGGGTCTGGGTTCTAAGCTGTCGGCAGCAACGGAACAGGATAGGTGCGCACGGCAGCATCCACCGTAACCAAGGTTAATCCGTGCTGAAGTGTTTGCGCAATAAGAACACGGTCGAACGGGTCGCGGTGCAGAGGAGGCAGCCCGGCGAGGTGGACGAGGGCGGGTTCATCAAGGGCCAAGCTAATGATTTGGTGAGCCTCGCGTTGTCGTGGCAAGTATTCGGCCGGGGCCTCCGGTAACGGAAGTTTCCCGATGGCGGATTTGATGACCGCTTCCCACACCGAAACGACACTCAAGTAGATGGCATTGGCTGGCTCGCGGATCGCGTCCCGAAAGCCAACAGGCAGACGCGAATCGGCGCTTATATACCAAAGGAAGACTTGAGTATCGAGCAGCAGCCTCATGACCCCTCGAATTCCTTCAAGAGGTCCTCGGTAAGGGGTGCGTTGAAGTCGTCAGGAACCGAGAACGTGCCGGCGCAGAGGCCGTACGGTCGCAGTTGGTTGACGGCAGCAGCCAACGGCCGGACTTCCGCCAGCGGGCGCTCTCCGCAGACGACGACGAAGGCTTCGCCGGCCTGGACGCGCCCGATGAACCCTTTAGGATCGCTCTGAATTTCTTGTACGCTAATTGTGCTCATGCTGTGATTGTAACTGAGGCAGTCAGCTCGAACAAGCCGATGAAACTGCCCAGGCGGCGACTCGACTTTACCGTTAACTCGAAACTTAGCCCCTGAAACGCGCGTCCCATAGACTTTCTCGATGATCATCGACGCGCATATTCACGCGGTGCCGCCGAGTTTGCCGGGAGTGGGCTTGTTGGCGCCGATTTTGGCTGCGCCGCTCGAGGAGCGGGCGGAGGCATTGCGGCGGGCGATGGCGGAGTCGGAAGTGGGTATCGCGCTGGCGATGGGACGGCTGAATGGCGGGGAACATGATCCCCTCGGCATTGAGGACACGTTGCTCCTTGCCGAGCGCGTGCCGGGTTTGCATGCCATCGGCGTGGCCGATCCGCGGCGGACAGAGCCGGAATGGTTCCGAGCGGTCGAGCGGCAGTTGGCGACCGGCAAGGTGAAGGCGCTCAAAGCGTATTTGGGTTACCTGCATTTCGCGCCGGACCATGCCAACTATGCCCCCTATTACAAGCTGGCCGAGCGGTTCAAGTTGCCGGTTTATTTTCACTCGGGCGACACTTATTCGCCGTGCGCCAAGTTGAAATTTGCCCGGCCGTTGCTGGTAGATGATGTGGCCGTTGACTTTCCGAACGTGCGCTTCATATTGGCGCACTTTGGAAATCCGTGGTTGCTTGAAGCGGCCGAAGTGGTGTACAAGAACGTTAATGTGTGGGCGGACCTTTCGGGTCTGGTGATCGGGGACGAATCGGAATTTGCCTCGGAAGATGGGCTGGAGGCGATCGGCCAGTTGAGGAACGAGGTTGGGCGAGCCTTCCGCTATTCGGAGCGGCCCAATCGGTTCCTTTACGGCAGCGATTGGCCCCTCGCGCCGATGACAGCCTACCGGGACTTCGCCGCTTCGCTCGTCCCCACGGCTTTCCACGATCTCCTATTCTGCGACAACGCCCGCATGTTGTTTCAATTCGCCCTTTAAGAGAGTCCGGCCGGAACAAAGAACTTTGCCGATGCGCCAAGATCGCGCATTTCGACCATTCCTTACGCAGTCGGCATTGATTTTTGTCCGATAAGCGTTATGGCCGGACCGACCGGAATACCCGGACGCCCCTCGACACCTTCTTGAATCGGTCCGCCCGCTTTTGGCTCAAGGACGAGTCGATGTGTGTTGCCCCGGGTACTGATGGCCCCTCATACCCCCGAAGTTTCCATGGCCAATTTGCGATGGCTCGGCACGCAGTTGCGCGTTGAGCGGCTCGAAGCACGCGAAGTCCCTTCCACCTCGCCGTGGTTGGTCGAGCAGTTCGATCAAACCACGCCGGGTTTGCTGCCCGACGGTTGGTCGATACGTAGTTCCGACGGGAACACCGGTTTCGTTGCCTCCCAGGCGCAAGCTCTGGGATCGACCACGGCGCTGCGGACCGACGGCAACAGCCGAACCGAGACTCGGGCCTGGGCGAACGTCGTCCTGCCAGCCGATGCCCAGGTAAGAGCCAACATCTTCCTCGATAGCCTCGTGCCCGGGCAAATCCTGGCGCGCGGACAGAACCTCGACAGCGACACGCCGAGCTATTACTCGGTTGCCGTCACGCGCGGCATGCAGGTTCAGTTGCTTAAAGTGATCAACGGTCAAAGCGCGGTCCTCGCGACATTGACCTCCGCGACCTGGCTGAGCAATCAATGGGCTCGCGTCACGCTCACGACCGTAGGCGATGATCTCTACGTGCAAGTCTTTCGTAACGACACCGCCCAATACTTGAACGCGAGCGGCCAGTGGCAGCTTTCCGCGACACAAGCGATTCATGTGCAGGACGATTCCATTGCCGCCGGCGGGAATCCGGGCCTGGCCCGATCGGCGCAATACGCGGGGGCCGTGCATTTCGACAATTTCGCGACGGCCCCGCCCGGCGACTTGGGACCGGATCAGTTGGTCGAGGAAACATTCACGCGTCCGGTCCCGGGCGGATTGCCGGCCGGTTGGGTGCAATGGGGCGAAAACGGCCAGAGCATGCGCGTCTACTCCACCTCTAAGACGCTGACGGATGCGGGCGCTCTGCGGACCGTTTCGCCTGGTCCGGGAGCGGTTCGCTCTTGGCTCGACTCGGAATTGCCGGCCGACGTCGATGTGAGCGCTTCAATCCTGTTGGACAATCAATCGCCGGCGCAGATTATTGCTCGCGGCCGGGATTTGGCCACGGGCGCTCCGACTTACTATGCGATTGCCGTCAATAGCAGCCTGCAAATGCAGTTGCTGCGGGTCGTCAACGGTCAAACGACCGTGTTAGGAACATTGCAAGCAAACAACGCGCCCGCCGGTAAATGGGTGCAAATCACACTCTCGCTCTCGGGCGACGAATTGCGGGTTTCGGCCTACCGCACCGACACGGCCCAATACCTGGATGCCAACGGAAACTGGCAGGTAAGCCAATCGTGGGCGATGGATGCACATGATTCGGCTATCAGCGGCGCGGGGCGCGCCGGACTCGGGCGTTCGAGCGGCGCCGCGGGCATTGTCACATTCGACAGCTTCCTGGTCACGAAGAGCGTCGCGCCACCCAATCCGCCCACGAGTTTCAACTTCGACGGCGACGTGGTTGGCGCGTTGCCGCAAGGTTGGTCGAATTGGGACAGCAGCGATTCGGGCAGTTTTCTAGTCACCGATGAACAGGCGTCGTCGGGCGCCAACAGTTTGGCAAGCAGCGGCGGCAGCGATCTGGAATCGCGCGCCTGGTTGACCGGAACACAGGCCGTCGATGCGCAAATC
>JBGQCZ010000292.1:0-6731 GCA_041495645.1 Gemmataceae bacterium
CCCGACGCGTAAGCGAGGGGCGAGGCGTTGTCCCTCGCTTACGCGTCGGGCTCCGTCTTGATCGCTGACATGTCTTGTTTCAGCCTCCGTCCGCATCCTTCGCAATGCCCAAGTCGGGCGATGGCGGCAGGTTGAGCACGTCTTCGGGGAAGAGATCGACCAGGAAAGTCACGATGTCTTTGACCGACAATACGCCGACCGGATGCCCGGCGCGATCGACGATGGGCACGTGGCGGTAGCCGCCGTCGCTCATGCGGTTGAGCGCGAAGGCGAGGTTGTCGCTGGACTTTAACGTTTGAGGACTCGCGGTCATCACCGCTTCGACCTTCAGCGTGCGGTTGCCTTCGTGAAAGACCACGCGGGTGAGCACGTCGCGTTCGGTAAAGATGCCGACCAGTTTCCCATTGCGCTGGACGAGCAGGCAGCCGATGTGGTGCTGGTTCATGGCGTTGACGGCATCGACCACGGTGGCCGACGCATCGATCAGCACCGGCGTGCGCATCGACAACTCACTGATCGGCGCGGTGAGCAACGTGCCCTGGATCCGTTCGATATCTTCGTAGGCGTCCTGGAATTCGCTCAGGCTCATATTGATACTCCGTATAAGGGTCAGCGGCATTCAAGCCGTACGCTATCACGGGGCCACGAAAAGGCCCGACGCATTCGCGAACTGGACTTGGGCGACCCGCGAGTCGCGTGTATTTTGACGAGAATCCGCGGCGAATGCAAGGCGCTTCCGGCCATTCGGCCGAAATGAGGTCCCGTAGAGCTGAGAGCCGTTACTCATCGCGCGGTTTTCGCGATTTCCCGATAAATACGCAACGCTTCACGGTATTCATCGATCGCCTCGCGCGGCAGCAGCTCGGCGCTGCGCCTGATTTGCTCCTCGACGCGGGAAATCAGGTAATCCACTTCGGCCTTGCGCGGGCGCAGCGGCTCTCCAGCCACTTCAATGTGAAACGGCCCGCAATGAGCGAAGCGCATGCGCTTGTTTGCGTGATCTTCGAAGCATCGCACTGCTACCCAAGATGAATCGTCGATCTGCAGTTTCGCATCGATGGCGGATTCAAAGGCGGCTTCCTTAGTCTTGCGATTCTCGGGTTTGATCGTTCGCGCCACTTCGCCGTTAATTACAACTTCGATCCGTTGCAACGGCACCGCACTCATGGCCGAACCGGTCAGGCGAAACTCGCCTGCCTTGGCGCCCTTGAAAATGTGGCCGGGTTGTTGTCCATTTAGCTGGACGAAAAGCATGGGGCCGGTGGTGACGAAACTACAGCCTTCGTTCAGGCCTTTCACCCACTTTTCGTAGCTGAAGCCGTCCGGCAGATTCACGTAGACACGTCCGAAACCGAGTGGAACGGGATGCACGCCTGAGGCGGTGCCGGCCGTGGGCCGCAGGCGCAACCCGCAATCCAACAGCGCGTAGTAGTTCTGAAAGCCGAAATCAATCCAGCCCCACTCGGTCCAGCCCTTCGCATCGCGTTCGATCTTCATGTATTCGGCCGGTTGTTCACCGTAGCCGCGGAAGGCGAACTCGGTGCGCCAGATGTGGTTGTTGCTCAATTCAAATAGGTCGATCGGCATGATCGCGGCCAGCGCCATGGACCAGGGCCAGTTGTGTTTGTCCATCTCGATCAGCCCGCCCTCGCGGCGGGTCTTGCGCACGATCGGCGCCACCGGCGGTACGCCCTCCTCGAACGGCGTCTTGTGGTTGATGACGAAAAAGGCGCCGAGTGTGTGTCGCTGATTGCCGACGACGAAGATCTCGTACTCGGTGTTTCGCGGCCAGATGACGTGCGTGGGATCGACCTCGATCAAGCGGCCCGGATCGTCCCCGAACACCAGGTTCTTTTTGATCGGTGAGGTAAAAGCATCCTGCACCCAATGTAAGAGCGGAAAGGCGACGTTGATATCCTCGGCCGCGATCAGATTGGGCGTTTCCGACAGCAGACGGTGAACGTGGGTGTCGCCCGAATACCAGCCTCGGGCCGCCATGTCGATCCAGCGCCGAAGTTCGAATTTCTGAGTGACGGGTTCGGCGCCGACTTTCACTTGCTGCGTAATCGGGTGATATTCTTTGCCGCGTTCGATCGTAATTGTGTAAGTACCTGGCGGCAGATCGGCGACGAACGGATGGGCCGACAGCGTCGTGTGAATCTCGACGGACTTCGATTCCGGGCGGTTCTTATCGTAATTGACCGCGGAGCCTCTCGGATCGGCGGTGCGGGCGTGGTGCCATTTTCCGTCGGCGCCTTGGATGTAGACGCGGGCCGCGAGCGGTTTGCCGGTGGCGGCATCGTCGACTTCGCCGCGCAGTCGGGTCTTGGGCTCCTCGCCGAGAGTGGACGCGGCGAACAACACGGCGATGCCAATCGATAAAAGCTGGGTGTACATCGGTTGTCCTCGCGCGATTATTGCGGGTGTCTCTGTAAGGTTGCGGGTTGGTCGCGCGTATCATCTTACGTTCGGCGCGGCTATTGACGCCCGCCGCCAACGGGCTAGATCAACCGGCGTCATATCAACACGACTGCGTGCGGTTACCGTTTCGCAAGGAGTCAACACGATGAACTCGTTTCGTTCGTTCCGCCGGGCGGGAATCGTCGCCGCGGGGTTAGCCGTTGGCATTGTCGCGCTCGAATCCGGCCGCAATGTCCGCGGCGAAGATCCGCCCAAGAAACCGGCCTCCGCCTGGGAACTGGACGAGGCACTTCAACAATTGGCGTTTCATCCCAAGGACCCGTACCTGCAATATGTCGCGCTGCAACTCGGTAAGCGCGAAGGGCGCTCGGACGAAGTGCTGCGGGCGATCGAAGGGCGGGGAGCCTTCCTGGACGACCGCGGCCGCGGATCGCGGGCCGATTTGTTCAGCACCTTCACGGGCGCGCTGGCGATTCAAGAGAGCTTGCAACTCGACACCATGCGCGGCGGACCCCGGCCGGCGCGCAATCGAGGCCAACCAGCCGCGCCGCGCACGACTGTTGAGCCGGTTCCGCCGCCCCCGGACCTCAAGCCACCGGCCAAACCGACCACCATCGAACCGCCGGGCGAACCGGCCGCGCAACCAAACGCCCCGGTAAAGAAACCTCCGACAAAAGTCGCCGTGTCGAGCCTCGTTGGTCCGACCGTTCAAAGTCATCCCTGGGAGAAGATGTTGGCCGGCAAGCGGCCGGATGTCGGCGTGTTTGCCAACTGCGTGCCGGAAGAGTTTTGGCTCGCCGAATTTCGCTCGCTGGCCAAGTTGAACGAGGTGATGGGCCTGGGCCAGTTGCTGGGTGGGCACATCTTCGCCCAGGCGATGGGTGATGCCAAATCGCCCGAAACGGCCGAGCGCATCAAGAAACAACTCGGCCTGATGAATCTACCGCCGAAGGTCCTCGAATCGCTCGAGATCGAAGGAATCGCCGCCACCGGCAGCGACCTGTTTCTCGGCGAAGGCAGTGATCTCACGTTTTTGATTCAAAGCAAGAAGCTCCCGAATATGTTGCGGCTGCTGGAAAGTGTGCAGGTGGCGCGCGGGAAGAAAGAAGCGGGTCAATTCCTCGGCATGACCTACACGCATCAATCGACGCCCGACGGATCCGTGAACAACTACTCCGCCAATCCGCGTCCCGATCTGCACGTACGCAGCAATTCGCTCCCGGCGTTGCAGCGCGTGCTGGAAGCGGTGTCGGGCAAGACGGCATCGGGCAAGCCGGCCCGGCGGCTCGGCGACAGTCTGGAGTTTCACTACATCCGCACGCTCATGCCGCTCGGGGCCGCCGAGGAGGACGGGCTCGTCTACCTGTCCGATCCGTTCATTCGCAGGCTGGTCGGCCCGCAGTTGAAACTCACCGAACAACGGCGCGTGCAGGTTTACAACCATCTGCGGATGATCGGCCACGCCTGCTTGATGTTTCGCAGCGAGTTCGGCCGGGCGCCGAAGTCGCTCGAGGAACTCGCCGAGACCCAATGCGCGCCGGGCGTGTTCGGCAAGGGCGACTTGGCTCATCCCGATGGCGGCACATATTCGCTTTCGGCCGACGGCATGTCGGGAGTCTGCTCGAAATACGGCCGGGCTGAAATGCTGTCGCCGTGCCTCGAACATCTCGTCACCGAAGTTTCGAGCGATGAAGCCGATGACTACAAGGATTTCGTGACCGATTACAACGAATATTGGCGCACGTATTTCGATCCCATCGCGATTCGCGTGCAGGCGTCTGCCAAGCAATACCGGCTGGAAACGCTCGTCCTGCCGCTGATCGACAATTCCGTCTACACGACGATGGCGCAAATCTGGGGCGGCAAGCCCGCGGCGCTGGACGCGCTGCCCACGCCGAAACGCGAAATCGGCGGGCTTTGGGTTCACGTCGATAAGAAACCGTTCATCGACGCTCTCGGCCTGGAGGTGGCGAAAAAGATCGACCGGGAGCAAAAACGGCAGGGTGCCAAGTCGATCAATGGTGCGAGCAACGATCTCAAGCTGATCGGCCTCTCGTTGCACAATTACCACGATGTTAACCGGTCTCTTCCGCCTGCGCCGCATGTGGACATGAATGGCAAACCGCTTTTGAGTTGGCGCGTCGCCATCCTGCCGTACCTCGAACAAGACAATTTGTATCGCGAGTTTCGCATGAACGAGCCGTGGGATAGCGAGCACAACAAGAAACTCATCGCCAAGATGCCGGCCATGTATCGCGGCCCGAACAAGAAGCTCAACGATGAGTTCAAGACCATCTATCTGGCGCCGATCGGAAAAAACACCATGTTTCCGCCCGACGGCAAAAAGATCACTTTCACCGACGTCGCCGATGGACTTTCCAACACGATCATGGCGGTCGAGGCCAACGACGACTCGGCCGTCATCTGGACCAAGCCGGACGATTTGCCGATGGACCTGGCGAAGCCATTGCGCGGGCTGGAGCGCCCCGGGCAGGATTACTTTCTAGCGCTGATGGGCGACGGCAGCGTGCAACGGATCAAGTACAATCTCGATGTCGCGTCCATTGCGGCGTTGTTCACGCGAGATGGCGGCGAAGTCGTCAATCTTCAGGCGACAAACCGCAAGGCGCCCGTTCAACCGAAGACCGACGGCGAACTCGCGGACGACATGAAACAACTGCTGTTAGCGCTGCACAATTATCAAGATACCCACCTCCAAATGCCGCCGGACGCCAGCCGCGACAAGGACGGCAAACCGCTCCTGAGTTGGCGCGTGGCCATTCTCCCGTTTATCGAGCAGGACAACCTTTACCGACTCATGAAGCACGACGAGCCGTGGGACAGCGAACACAACAAACAGTTCATCGCCCGGATGCCGCGCATCTTCCAGGGCTTGAACAAGAAGCTCAACGACGAATTCAAGACCGCGTTTCTTGCGCCGGTTGGCAAGGAAACCATGTTTCCGCCCGACGGCGCCAAGATCGGCCTCGGGCAAATTCTCGACGGCACGTCGAATACGATCGCTTTCCTCCAGGCCAACGACGATTCGGCCGCGATCTGGACCAAGCCCGACGACCTGACCATCGACCTGAAAGATCCGCTCAAAGGCCTGGCGCAGCCTGGACGTGAGAGCTTCCTGGTGGGAATGGGCGACGGCAGCGTGCGCAAGCTGCGGTTGAGGATCGATGCCAAGAAATTCACAGCGCTACTGACTCGTGCCGGCGGCGAAATAGTCGAAGTTAAACCGGAAGACGAAGTTGCGGTGCCGGTCGCGCGCCGGGACGTGCTCCCGTTCAATTGGAAACCTTCGGAGGAAGACTTGCAGCGCCTTGAAAGTCTTGGTCTGGATTTGAACAAGCTGCGACGATTCCTGCGCGTGGGCGTCGGCGATCAGATTGGATTGCACATGCATGACGGTCAGAAGATGCTCGATTTCGACATCGCCAATGCACTGAGCGGGCGCGGCGACGCAATAGGCATGCGCATGGGCGGCCCAACCATGTTCGGCCTCGGCTTGCTCGTGCAATTCGCGACCGGGCCGTCGTCGATTTCGATTCCGGTGAATGATCCGCTCGCCGTGGACGAGTTCCTCAATGAACTCGATCGCTGGACGCTGCAAATGAAAGCGGAAGGCGAACGCGAGTTTGGACGGATGATCGGCGACATGGTCGAAACCTACCGCATGCAGTTCCCCAAGCCGCACAATATCCGCTGCGTGGTAATCAAGGCCTACGGCTTGAAGCTGCGGCTGTTCTGGGGCCGCATCGGCAACGGTTTGTACATCGCCAACCGCCCCTTCATTCTCGAAGACATCGCCGCGGCCCAAGCCGCCGAAAAGAAAACCATGAAGCCGTCGGAAACGGCGCATGCCTTGGTGCGCGTGCGGCCCGAGAACTGGAACGAGGTCCTTCCCGGCTACAACCTAAGTTGGGCCGAGAACCATCGCAACGCTTGCCACGAGAATCTGAGCCTGATCGCCAACGTGAATCGCGGCTGGAACGACCGCACGCCCAAGAATGGCGGGCCCGACGCCGAATTGCTGGGCCGCGTGGCCCGGTTCTACGGAACGCGGCCGTTCTGTCCGGACGGCGGCAAATACGCTTTGTCGCTCGACGGCAAGTCCTGTTCGTGCAGCGTTCACGGCGATCCGCTCAACCCGAAACAACCGTCCACGCCCGGCGACAATAGCCCGACCGGTAAGCTATTTCGTTCGTTTGCGGGCTTGAACGCCACGCTCACCTTTGAGCCGGAAGGCCTCCGGGCGGTGATGACAATCGAGCGGAAATAAACTTCGACAGAAAAATCACGGA
>JBGQCZ010000293.1:0-6713 GCA_041495645.1 Gemmataceae bacterium
CACAGCCAGATTCAACCCTGGATTGGCAAGAAAGACTACAACCTGATCACGGATATGGCGGACAACGCCATCGATCACATCAATCAACTCAACGCGTCGGCGCCGGACAAGCCGTTCTTCGTTTACTACGTGCCCGGCGGCACGCACGCGCCGCATCAACCCAAGAAGGAATGGGCGGACAAGTTCAAAGGCAAGTTCGACATGGGTTGGAACGCGCTGCGCGAACAGATTTTCGCCAACCAGAAGCGACTCGGCGTAATTCCGCCCGATACCGTATTGACTCCCTGGCCGGAGGATATTCTTCCGAAGTGGGAGACGCTCCCGGAAGAAAACAAGAAGCTTTTTGCCCGTCAGGCGGAAGTGTTCGCCGGCTACGCGGCTTATACCGACCATGAGATTGGTCGCGTGATCCAAGCAGTCGAAGACGCGGGAAAACTCGACAACACATTGATCATCTACATCAGCGGCGACAACGGCACGAGTGCGGAAGGCACCACGGTTGGCACGCCAAACGAGGCGACTTCTTTTAACGGCATTCTCGACTACCCGATCGCCGAGCAGATGAAGTTCTACGATGTGTGGGGTTCGGACAAGACTTACCCGCACATGGCGGTGGCCTGGTCGTGGGCCTTCGATACGCCGTTCAAATGGACCAAACAGGTGGCGTCGCATTTCGGCGGCACGCGGCAAGGCATGGTGACGTCGTGGCCGAACCGCATCAAGGATGCCGGCGGCATTCGCTCCCAGTTCCATCACATGATCGACATCGTGCCAACCATCCTCGAAGCCACGGGCGCGCAGCAACCGGTGATGGTGAACGGCATCGGTCAGAGGCCGATTGAAGGTACGAGCATGGCCTACACGTGGGACAAAGCGAATGAGAAAGCGCCATCGAAACGGACGACGCAGTATTTCGAGATGTTCGGCAATCGCGCCATTTATCACGACGGCTGGATCGCTTGCACGACGCCGCCCGCTGCCCCCTGGCTCATGGGTACTGTCAAGATGCCCGAGGTCGTCAACGGCTACAAGTGGGAACTTTACAACATCGCCGCGGACTACTCGGAGAGCAACGACCTTGCGACCAAGAACCCCGATAAGTTGCGCGAATTGAAGGAAATGTTCCTTGTCGAAGCAACTAAATACAACGTGTTCCCCATGGATAATTCGATCCTTCCTCGCGTAATTGCGCCACGGCCAAGTGCCACCGCGGGCCGGACCGAGTTCACTTACACCAGTTCGGTTGCTGGCCTGCCCATCGCCAATGCGCCAAGCATTCTCAACAAGTCTTACACCATCACGGCAGATGTTGATATCCCGGAAGGCGGAGCGGAAGGAATGCTCAATACCCTGGGTGGGCGATTTGGCGGCTACGGATTGTATTTGCTCAAGGGTAAGCCCGTGTTCGTTTACAACATGCTCGATCTGGAGCGATTCCGTTGGGAAGGCCCGGACGCGCTCACTCCAGGCAAGCACACCATCGTATTCGACTTCAAGTACGATGGGCCCGGTTTCGGCAAGGGTGGCACCGGCGTCTTGACCGTGGACGGCAAGGAAGTCGCAACCAAGAAGATTCCGCACACGGCGGGGTTCCTCTTGACCATGGACGAGACGTTCGACGTGGGAATAGATCTCCGTACGTCATTGGACGACAAGGAATATCAGGTGCCGTTCCGGTTCACGGGCAAGCTCGCCAAGTTGACGATCAAGCTCGGCCCGGAACAGATTACAGCTGCGGAGAAGAGGACCATCGAGAAACGGCTCGCCGCGGCGCGAGACTAGAGCTTCGTCAACATTTAATTGACGGGTTCGTAGTGACCCGCTTTAGCGGGTCTTTGAGCCGAGAAACCCGCTAAAGCGGGTCACTACGAACCCGAAAACTAAAGCGTGACACAGCACTAGGCATGCTCGACATGTAGGACGGCATTCCTGAGGCGTCCTACGGATTGGCTGCACAACCTGATTCAGCACCTAACCCAATTCCTCGGAAAGGGGAACCAATGAAGAGCCGGATGTTGAAATTCTTTGCACTGCCGGTCTTCGTGATGAGCCTCTGCGCTGCTCGCGGATTCGCCGACGACGCCAAAGAATCCGAAGCGATTCAGAAGCAAGGCGAAGCATTTGTCGAAGCCTTTCATAAAGGCGACGCCAAGGCCGTCGCCGCCTTCTGGACCACGGACGGCGACTACACGTCCCAGACGGGACGTCAAATCAAGGGACGCGAAGCCATCGAAAAGGTGTTCACCGATCTGTTCGGCGAAAACAAAGGCCTGAAGGTGCGCATTAATAGCGGTGCGATGCGATTCGTGACGCCGGACGTGGCTATCGAGGACGGCGTCACGGAAGTATTCCCGGCCGATGGCGGACCGCCCAGTCGTGCCCGTTACACCAACGTCCACGTCAAAAAAGACGGCCAATGGCTGCTGAGCAGCGTCCGCGATTCGGTGTTCACCCCGCCCAACAATCACGAACATCTCCGTGGGCTGGATTGGGCCATCGGCGATTGGGCGAGCGAGAACGACAAGGGACCGGTGGAGCGGATCTCACTCTCCTGGAGCGAAGGTCAGAATTGGATCGTCGGGACGTTTTCCACGACCATTCGCAGCATTTCGCTCGGCAGCATCAAGCAATGGATCGGCTACGATCCGGCGGCCAAACGCATCCGCTCCTGGAGTTTCGACGATTCCGGGGCCTTTGGCGAAGGCGCCTGGACCAAGGACGGCGCCAAGTGGGTCATCAAGACGTCGAGCGTGCTTCAAGACGGCAAGAAAGCGACGGCAACCTATACCGTTGGGCAAGTCGACGCGGACACGATCACGTTGCAATCGACGGATCGAACCGTCGACGGCAACCCGGTTCCCGACATGAAAGAGGTCAAGTTGAAGCGGCTCAAGTAAATCGCCAGCCGTTGAGAAGATCAATCATCAAGGCTCAAGGAGAATGACCATGTTGCGAAAGGCTCTCTGCATCGCCTGCGTCGCCATTCTGGTGTCGCTGGCAACGTCTTCCAAAGCGGAAGCATGGGGTTGCTACCACGCTGGCTACACGCACTACAGCCCCTACTCGGGCGTGCATCACGCGGGTTACACGGAAGCGTATGGCCACGGCGGTTCGGCGTATCACGCTGGCAGCACCGGCTACCACGGCAGCACTGGGTATCACTACGGCAGCACCTCCGCGTATCACTACGGCGGTTATCACTACGGCGGTTATGGCCATGGCGCCGGCTCGCTCAACTACGGCTATCACCATTAGGCCTGAGTCGTTCGGAGATTGCGGATGTCGATCCGGATCTTACGGCGGGTCGTATTCCAGTTCGCGCTCGGCCAGCGGCTATTCCGGTTGGCGCACGGGCGACGCTTCGGGTTCGTATGACCGCAGCTATACTGACGCGAAGGGCGGTTCCGTCAGCGCCGAAGGGTCGCGCAGCGCCTACAGACCCAACGCGCGGCCTGGACCATCGGCAAGGATAAGAAACGCGTGTTCGAGGCGGGCATCGGCATCTCACCAAGGATGAGACGCCGATGCTCGTTCACATCGGCGCCGACAAGACCCAGCAATGGCTGCTGGTGCGCGTGCCGCAGCCTAAAAACGGTGCGGGTGCGGGCTCGGAGTAGCGTTCTGCCAAAACCGGGAAATGAGGAACCGAGAACCGAGAATAAAAAATTAGACTGGTTTTTCATTCTCGGTTCTCGGTTCCTCATTTCCCGGTTTCCCTTGAAGTTGGTTCTCGGTTCCTCATTTCCCGGTTCTTCCGAGTTACACACTTGTGACAGCACTTCTTCGATTAGGTCGGTACACTTCAGTAGCTCGGCCAGCGGGTTGAAATGTCCGGGCCAACTTTCAAAATCGGAGTCTGTCATGAAGCGTTTCTTGTTGCCGGTCCTTTTTCTGGGGTTCATGTCCGTGGTGATCGGGGCCGACACGAAATCGCCGCCGGTGAATCCCGCGATCGACATGGAAGGTTATCTCAAGGTGTCGCGCGAGGCGGCCAAGCATCGCGAATCGCGGCGGCTGACCGAAGCCGATTTCATCCGCATGAGCGCCGAGCCCGGCGCCATCGTGCTCGACGCCCGAAGCAAGCAGAAGTACGACTTGCTGCACATTAAGGGCGCTATCAACATGAGCTTCCCCGACATCGCCGTTGACAGCCTGAAGCAGACGATTCCCGACAAAGACACGCGGATCCTCATCTATTGCAACAACAATTTTCGCAATGCCGAGGAGCCGTTCCCCTCGAAGTTGCCCACCGCGTCGCTGAATATCTCGACCTACATCGCGCTGTACAACTATGGCTACCGCAACGTCTACGAGCTGGCCCCGCAGATTGACCCGAAGAATTCGAAGCTATCCTTCGTGTCCAACGCCTCGAAACGATGATCCGCACGGCGCAGTAAGATGACAAGATGACGGGAAATACGGCGGCGATCAAATATGTTGCCGAGATTCGGAGTGTTCGCGAGGTCTCTCTCCTCGGAACGGCCGATCTGGCATTCTGGAAGGACCGGCTCAAGAACGAGAGCCTGTTTCCGACGGCGCGGGACGGCAAAGCACAGTTGCTGATCGGTGCGACGGACGCGAAGTTCAAGGGAATCCGCTTTCGCGAATTCACCATCTCCTTATTTGTCAGCAAGAGTGAAGACGCCACCGATCGCGACGGCGTCTTCCTCGTTCTTGCGTACAACTCGCTGCGCTTGTTCGCCTGGGTCGAGCGGACGTTTTTCTCCACGCCATACTATTTCGGAAAGGTCCAAGTCCTCACCGATCGGCCGGTTTGCATGGAGGTGCGGGACCGGGGAGAGATCGCCATGCGGGCGGAAATGTCTGCCGGCAATTCACCGGTGCGAAGCGCCGAGGACGGTTGGAGCGGTCCCGTTTTCCTGCCGAGGAAAAGCGCTTGCGGCAAATTGTTTTACGCGCGGATCGGCGGTTACACGGACACGTATCCGTTTCTACCAGAGCAGGACACGCTCACGATCAATCCGTTGCCGAACAGCGAAGTCATGCGACGGCTGGTCGAGTCGGGATTTTCCGCCACTGAGTGGGCCGTTCGTTCCGACGCGAAACACGCCAAGTCGAAGACGTACGATAGAAGCTCGATCGAACTGTTTTGACGGCTCGTTCAAACGCCGTACAAATTCGTTTGCGGCACCGTTAAAAACGCGGCTTGGCCGGGCCGCAGCCACGACAATTGCATGATCGCCGGGCCGGTGTTTTCCTTGAATTCCACCTTGATGTCGTACATCATCCCGGCTTCCAGCGTGATCGTGCCCATGTCGAGTCTTGCGGTGTGATTGGTCCAGTCGTCGATGATCAGTTGGCCGTTCACCCACAGCCGTACGCCTTCGTCGCTGTTGGTGCGGAATGTGTAGCTCCCCGATTCAACGGCGCGAACCTGACCGACCCAGCAGGCGCTGAATGTGTCGGCTGCAATGCCGGAGGCAGGGGAGCCGCCCGCCCAATTGAAGTTCGCGGTCTTGTCGATCCGGCTGAGCATCGGACCGGTGAAGTCGATGTTGTCAAAGTAGTTGGCCCGCAAGCCAGTCGCGAATTCTGCTGGCAATTCGTCGCCCCCGCGTCTACAATCCGCGTTGATCCGCGGACCGGTCAGCAGGTTCGCTGGCGCCTGCACGAGAGTGCCGTCGCGCGGGCCAACCATGAGGCCGTGCGGCGATCGGGCATCGGAAAACGCGCCACCAGCCATGCCTTCCGCCATTCCTTTGCCACCCACACGGTTTCCGCTCGCCCCTTGGGCACGCCAGCGTGGAAACCACCATGATTTATACCCACGTTCTCAACACCGGCCGCTGTCCCGTCCGCAGCCCCCTGGACCAACTGGCACGCCCCGCAATACGCTGCGGCCCATTGCAACCTATCACGGAACCGCCATGCCTCGCCGCCGCAACGCAACCACCTGGACCACAGTACCTTGCAGGAAAAAATCTCCCACCCACCCGGTCCGGATAGCTTGCAATTCCTGCAATGTTTGGGGATGAGATGATAGGTTGGTCAAGCTAATCATTGTTAGCCTACAGAAGAAGGACGTGATGGACCTAGTTGTCTTCTACTCATGGCAGAGCGACCGACCGCCGACGGTCTGCCGTTACTTCATTCGGGATGCTCTCAAAGCGGCGGTGTCACGCATTGCGCGCGACTCGGCAGTCGAAGAGTGTCCTCGTCTCGAACACGACACCAAGGGCCAATCCGGGATACCGGCCATCGCAGAAACCATCTTTAAGAAGATCGAGAACGCAGCGGTCTTTGTCGGGGACGTTACATTCGTAGGAGCGTCTGCGGCACCGGAGGGGCCTTCCGAAAAATCGCTGCCCAATCCGAACGTGCTAATGGAACTAGGCTACGCTGCGAAGGCCATTGGATGGGAACGTATAATCTGTGTTTTTAATGATCACTATGGCTCTATTGACAACCAGATATTCAACCTGAAGCATCGTCGAAACCCTATTCGCTACCAACTCGATCCCAACCAAGGTGATGTAGGAGGGCAAAGCGAGCGCCTCGCGGCGACCATCGAGGCAGCGATCCGTTCTGTGCTGCGGGCGGAACATCATGCCGTTGATCGGCGACAACTATCCTTC
Organism: Gemmataceae bacterium; assembly: GCA_041495645.1. GTDB lineage: Bacteria > Planctomycetota > Planctomycetia > Gemmatales > Gemmataceae > JBGQCZ01. The sequence continues at coordinate 6,597 of JBGQCZ010000293.1, forward strand.
CGCTTCAGCGACAATCAAAAATCCGGTCCGCGATTGCCAGCGGCGCCACCGGGGAGCGGGCCAGGTGGCGGGGGCAGTTCCTGTCCGCGACGGTGGTGCCTGGCTCCGCGCAGCGAC
>JBGQCZ010000294.1:0-6711 GCA_041495645.1 Gemmataceae bacterium
ATATTCGCCGCTGCGTCGCTTCGGGAAGGGCGGGATAGCCGAGCATGCGCGCCCCGTCCGGCACCGGCAAGCGAATGCCCGACTGCGCTGAAATCGCCGCGCCGGCGCCGATGTGAATATGATCGCGCACGCCCACTTGCCCCGCCATGACCACATGATCGCCGGTGCTGCTCGAACCGGCGATGCCGACTTGGCTCACGAGCAAGTTGTGCCGGCCGATCTGGCAGTTGTGCCCGATCATCACCAGGTTGTCAATCTTCGTGCCGGCGCCGATTCGGGTCGCTCCAAAAGTTCCGCGATCGATCGTCGTGCACGCGCCGATTTCAACGTCGTCGCCGATCTCGACGTGGCCCAGCTGCGGGACTTTGACGTGGCCGCCGCCTTGCAATCGATAGCCAAAGCCGTCGGCCCCAATGACGCTGTTGGCGTGAATAATCACCCGGTTGCCGAGAATCGCGCGATCGTAAAGCGCGACATGCGGATGCAACACCACGTCGTCGCCGAGCCGGCAATCCGCTCCAACCGAAACGCCGTTGCCGATCCGGCAGCGAGCGCCGATCCGGCAACCCGGACCGATCACCACGAATGGATCGATCGTTGCTCCGGTCGCGATTTCGGCCGTTGGGTGAATGCTCGCCGACGAGTGAATTCCCATTGCGGTTGATGCTGAATGCCCGCGAAGCCGTTCGACAATGCGAGCAAAGGTCATGAGCGGATCGCGAACGCGGATGAGAGGTTTCCCGTTGGCCGGTGTGCCGAGTGGAACGACGGCGGCCGACGCCTGGCACTGATGCAGTTCGAGGAGGCGGCGCTCGTCCTCGGCAAAGGTAATGTCGCCCGCTTGCGCTTCGGCCAACGGGCGGGCCGATTTGATCGCGAGTTCGCCGTCGCCGACGAACTCACCCTCCAACCACTCGGCCAATTCTCGTACGGTGGCAACCACGGACGAATCCTTTCATCCCGCCCCGGTTCGCAAAGCCGCACGATCTTAGCGAAACCGGGCAAAGTAGGGCAAGCCGAAGTTGCCCGATTCTCCGATCTGAGTGGGCGACACGCTTTACGATCAATCGTCAAGAACCACGGATGTCACTGATTGCACGGATGGTCGGAAGCAGCTTGCTGTGAACTGCATCCGTGTTATCGGCGAAATCAGTGGTTGAATTTGCAAATCGTGACCTGCGCCCACAGGTCAAATGACGACCGGTTTGCCCAGTTTTCTCCGCATCACCACGAACTGCCCGATATGCATCATGGGATGATTGGCGACCAGAACCCAAACATGGGCGAGCGTGGGCGCGAAATCGGCCATGCGGCCTTCGGTCTTCTTCTCGAGATTGGCCTCGGCAAAGGAATCCAAGTTCTTGACGGAGTTGGCCCGCGCTTTTTTGTATTGCTCCAAATACTGTCCTTTGGGCAGGAAACCGGTGTCCTTTTGCGCCGTTTCTTTCGTGTACTGTTCGGCCCAACCAGCCGGCAATTCGATCCCAGCGCAGCCGGGAAGCGATTTCAGCAACATTTGCTCGGAATTGATCAAGTGGCCGAGCTGCCAGGCGATGTGATTCGAGCCGGGAACCGGTCTGATCAGGATGTCGGCATCGGAAAAGTCCTGCAGATAAGTTTCCACGAGAAAGTCGTTGCTGCGAAACAACTGGCGAATGATGTCCTTCGGTCCCATGGTCGCTCCCGGAAGTGAAGTTTGGCATGTCGTTTCGACCCCATGCTACGGTTGAACCGTAGCGGGGGCAAGTCGCCAATTCGCGACTCAGCTTGACCGCGAACCGCGGTTTGAGAGAATCCAACCATACCTAACCCGAGATTGCGGCCGTGAATCAGTGGCTTTTGTGTGAACGTGGTCATCGATGGCAACTTTCAGTCGGCGCGACAGATGCCACGCTGGACGCCGCACCGGCGTGCCCCACGTGCGGCGCACCGGGCCGGTCAATTGGAGCATTCGCCGACACGTCGCGTTCGCCCACGTTGGATTTTGACGGGCGCGGCGACGCTGGGCCAAACGCCGATGCACCAGGACCGAATCGACCGACAATCCCCGGTTATCGGATCGAGCGCGAGCTGGGCCGTGGCGGAATGGGGGTGGTTTACCTTGCGCGACAGGAAAAACTCAATCGGTTGGTTGCGCTGAAAATGGTCCTCACCGGGAGCCATGCCAGCGAACGCGACAAAGCACGGTTTCTGACCGAGGCCGAAGCCGTTGCCCGGCTGCACCATCCCAATATCGTTCAGATCTTCGAAATCGGGGAATCCGAGGGCCGCCCGTATTTTTCGCTTGAGTATGTTCCGGGCGGAAGCCTGGCGGACAAGCTCAACGGCGCCCCCCTGCCCGCTCACGGCGCGGCGGGCTTTGCCATCCCGTTAGCTCGCGCCGTCCAGTCGGCACACGATCATGGCGTGGTGCACCGCGACTTGAAACCAGCCAACGTACTCTTGGCGGACGCGGGAGCGGCACAGGCAGCCGATCCATCGGCGGAATCACCCCATACGCTTGCCGGATTCAGTCCGAAGATCACCGACTTCGGGCTCGCGAAGCACGTGGAGAGCAAGGCCGGGCCGACCCAGACCGGCGCCGTGATTGGCACGCCGAGCTACATGGCGCCCGAACAAGCGTCGGGGCAGTCGCGCACCATCGGGCCGCCCGCCGACATTTATGCGCTCGGTTCCATCCTCTATGAACTTATCACCGGCCGGCCGCCTTTCAAAGGCGAAACTCCGCTCGACACCGTGTTGCTGGTCCTGAGCCAGGAGCCGGTCGCGCCCACTGTGCTTCAACCGAAGTGCCCCCGCGATCTCGAAACCATTTGCTTGAAATGCTTGCAGAAGGAGCCGCTCAAGCGCTACGCCAGCGCCAGTGCGTTGGCCGACGACCTGCAACGCTTCCAGTCGGGTGAGCCGATCGCGGCGAGGCCAATCGGCACGCCCGAGCGCGTTTGGCGCTGGACGAAACGCAACCCACGAACCGCCGGGTTGCTAATCGCTCTGGCATTGGTCCTGTTTGGTGGTTTCGTCGCGGTTTCCACGATGTGGCGCGTCGCCGTCCACGAACAAAAAAAGGCGGCCGCCGAAAAAGAAAACGCCGATCGCCAACAGGCCCGGGCGAAAGCCAACCTGCTCAAAGCGATCGAAGCTGTGGATCGCATGCTCACGCGCGTTGTCGACGAACGGCTCGCCTATGTCCCCCAATTCGAAGACGAGCGCCGCCAGATTCTCGAAGACGCGGTGAAGTTCTACGGCGAGTTTCTCGAACAGGAGTCCGAGGACCCGCAATTGCGCCGCGAAATGGGCCGGGCATATTACCGCCTCGGAAATGTGTTTTTTGGTCTGGGCAAACAGGAAAAGGCCCGCGAAGCTCTCCAACTGGCCCAGCGAACCCAAGAAAAACTCGAAACGGAATTCCCCGACCCGATCAATCGCGACGACCTGGCTCAAACCTTGCTGAAATTGGCCGCTTCGAATCGCATGGTAGGCCGTAGCGATGATGCGCTTCCGCTTTACACGCGCGCCCACGACCTGGCTGCGTCTCTGGTTGCAGACCTGCCGCAGCAGGTGGCGTATCGTTCGACTCTCGCCGATTCACTGTTGCAACTCGGGTTTCTGTCTTTTCAAATACGGCAGTTCGAGGAAGCGGAATCGTATTACCGCCGCAGTCTGGCCGAATGGGAAATTATCGTTCAGGCAAAACCCAACGAGTTTCGCTACCGGCTGGAACTGGCGAAGGCCTGGAACAGCCTGGGATTTTTCCATTTGAATACGGGCACATTCGCCCCCGCCGAAGAGGAAATTCGCAAAGCGATCGAACAACTGGAAGCCTTGTCGTCGAAATACCCGGAGCGAAAAAAGGACCTCGATCCGGTCATGGCCGACGCTCGGCTCGCGCTGGCCGGCGTCTACACTTCCACCAATCGCGCGGCGCTGGCGGAAGACTCACTCAGACAAGGCATGGCGGTTTACGAGCGCCTGGTCAAGGACTACCCGCTCATGCCGCTTTATCGGTTCAACCTGGCGCGGGGGCACCAAACCGCATCGCTTCGCGGTCGCATGATCGACCGGCCGGAACAGTCTGAGCAGGCACTGAATCAGGCAATCGCACTCCTTGAAGGGTTGGGTCGCGCCCATCCCGAAGCGTTTTATCAAGGGTTCTTTCTCCGCCGATGTTACACCGATCTGGCTCAAGTTCATCGCAGTCAGGGCAAGTTGGAAGAGGCGAAACGCGAGGTTGAAAAGGCCATCAGCCACGCTCAGACCGACCCCTCCGCGACGAGACCATCCGCTCCATTCCGAGCAGATGTCCCCCAGTACCTCCTGCTTTTGGCGCAGATCTTCGCGCAGCAAGGCAACAACGCTGACGCGATCAAGCGCGTTGACGAGGCCATAGCCGTTCAAAAAGACATCGCTCCCAAACAACCCGCCTCCGCCGAATCGCTCGTGAACTTACAAATTTACAAGGCGCTGTTCTTGGCCGCCGCAGGAAATCAGGTCGCGGCAATTGCGGAAATTGACGCTCTGCCCCGACCATTGCCCAAAGACGGAAACGCGCACTACAACCTGGCCTGCGCCCGGAGCCAATGCCTTAAGGCCATTCTCGCCGACCCGAAACTCGACTCCAGCACTCGCCAGCGCGAGGCCGAACACCAGCGGCTCAGCTCACTTGAGACGCTTAACCAACTCAAGCAGTCGGGCTATTTTCGCTTCCCCAACCGGGCTCAACACCTGCTCAAGGACACGGACCTGGACCCGTTGCGCGACGATCTGCGATTCAAGAAGTTCATCGAAGAAATTGGGACTAAGCCCAAACCTAACAATAAGTGACAGGAGCCGCCCATGAGTCAACCACTTCGTTGCCTCGAACCGGAAAGCCTGATCGCGGGTTGGGACTTCAGCACCGGCGCCGTGAAATGTCTGGCGTTCGATTTGCGCGGCGAAACTGTGGCCGAGGTTCGCCTGCCGACCGACCTTTGGACCGAGGGCTGCGTGTCGGAACTGAATCTGATGCAATTGGAAGGGCAGGCGCGGGCATCGGTGCGCGAACTGGCGGCGAAGCTGCGCGATTCGAGACGGCTTGAACATTGGATCGCGGGCGGCATCTCTGCTACGCATCACACCGCCGGCCGAATTGATGCTCACGGCAATCAGGTTCGCCGGGCCATTTGCTGGAACGATGCCTCGCTCGCCGAATATCATGCCGCCGGTCTTGCGCGCTTGGGCGGGCAGGAGCGGGTGAAGGAACGCATCGGCGGGCCGTGGGCTATCCGCTATTCGCTCAGCCATTTGGTGAAAGACGAAGCGAAGTTGAGCCAGGAGGATTGGCAGCGCACGAAGTGGATTTCGCCCCACGGTTCGCTGTCGGCCGGATATCTCACCGGGCGGTTCGACGTGGTAAGCGTCTCATCGGCTGCTTCGACGGGAATCATGGATTTGCGCACCAACCAATGGTGCCCCGCGATGCTCGACGCCTTACAATCGCCTATCCATCGCCAGATGGCCGCCCATCAATTGCCTCGAATCATGAACGACCTGAGTGCACCGATCGGTCCGCTCGCCGACCATTTGGCGCTCGAAGCCTGCATCGCGCCCGAGCGACGGCCACTAATCTTTCCAACCTCAGACGATCAAGCAGCGGGTTTGGTGGGCGGCGGAGCCGTAGATGCCGGGCAAGTTGCGATCATTCTCGGAAACTCGGCGGTTGTGAATTCATCCTCAAGCCGTCTGCCGGAATCCGGCACGTTGGACGCGATGAAGCTGAATTGGGGCCCGTACTTGTGGATGCGCTGTTACAGCAATGGGGCCCAATTCCTGGACCATGTCTTGGGCGAAAAACCAAATTGGTCTGCCCTGGACGCTGCCGCTCGCACAATTCCGCCCGGTTGCAACGGCGTGGATGTGCTTCCATTCGTCCACCCCGAACCGTCGCGCGGCATTGCCAAACCCGCGTTTCGCTGGTTCCCGGCGGAGCCGAGCGACCCGGGCGTACGCTTTCGCGCTGCCCTGGAGGCAATCGCCTACTTGATTGCGATGGGCGTTCAGGAGCACATCGACGCCGGCCAGAACATCACGGAAATCACGATTTCCGGCGGCATCGCCCGCAGTGATCTCATGGGCGAAATCCTTGGTTCGGTTTTGGGCCGACCGTTGAAACGGCTGCAATCGAGCGAAGGCCCGGCTCTTGGCGCTGCCGTCACCGCGCTGGCGGCGATCGAACAATCGCGCCGACGCAATCGCGGGATCGCCGAACCATTCACCGTAGCCGACGCGGTCGGCACGTTGGTCAAGTTCCGCGAACCGAGTCAGCCCAACCCGGCGTGGCGTTCAGCCTACGAGCAAGGTTTGAAGCAATTCGTAGCCCGCGTCCGCGCCGTCGCGGGTTGAAATTCGTGTCGGCGCTCCTAACTGAAACAGCATGTCACCTGAAAGCACCGTCTCTTGGCCCGCCCTGAGCATTTACGAACGCCGCATGCTCGGCGTGTTGGTCGAAAAGCAAAAGACCACCGACACGTATCCTCTCACTCTCAATTCCCTAGTCACCGGTTGTAACCAAAAGTCGAACCGCGACCCGCTCCTGGAACTGGACGACGCTCAAATCGAAGACATCATGGGCGATCTTCAGAAGAAAGGGCTGGTCAATCGGCTGATCGGCGGGCGCGTCGACAAGTGGAAGCACAATTTGTACGACGTTTGGAAAGCCAGTTCGGTGGAATTGGC
>JBGQCZ010000295.1:0-6708 GCA_041495645.1 Gemmataceae bacterium
GCGACTGCGAGTCGTGGACTGAGCAGGATCACTTTTTGGGTAAGGCCTGCCACGATGTCAAGCTGCTTGCCTCTGACTTCCCGATTCGGATCATGGTGCAAAGGCGTCGGGAATGGTTTGTAATCCCGGCCGTCATCTTCGCATGACAGCATCAAGTCACCGAGTAGCACCGGTTGATTGTCAACGGAGAAACTGGCGACGAGAGTCACTGCAAAACTGCCTCATTGTTCCGGAATGTGACCAAATCATTCTCGCAAAAATTGCCGAGATGGCAATTCGTGGGTGAACGGTGCCGGCTCACTGCCGTTTTGTCGAGTGCGGATGCTTTTCGGAATTACCGCACGCTCAGGCGTTCGACTTTCCACTGGCCGTTTTCTTCGACCATGGTCAGCTCGCACGACATGGCGTCGTTGGGCGCGTGCAGGGTCATGATGAGGGTGACTTGTTTCCCGCCGATCCCTTGATCGAGCCGGCTGCTCACAGTGGATCGCGACGTTTGCGATTTGAGCGTGTCGAGGCGTAACGGAGTCCACGAAGAAGTGGCGGCGGATGGTATAATGTTCAACAATGGCTCTTGCGGGGTTGCCGTGAACTTGCAAGACATTGGTGAGGGAGGCGAATCATGAGCGTCACAAATTCGCTGGCTGTCGATTCGGACAAGGCGCGCGACATTTGGGCGGAATACCAGCGACAACATGATGTGTCTGACCGCATCGGTCAAGCGGTTGGCGTTGATCCAGCCAGCGGGCGAATCTGGTTTGGCCGCAAGGCCCTGGATATCGCCAGGCAAATGCGTGCGGAAGGCATTGACCGTCCGTTCTATTGCGTGCGTGTCGGGTCGGATTACTACGGCCGTAAGGGAGGCCGTCGGTGATCCAGGGAACGGTGACGACGGACGGAATCCCGACGGTCTCGCTCACCGTCGCCGGGACGGCTTGGCCGGCCACCGTCGATACCGGTTTCAACGGCGATTTGGAACTGCCCGAGGCGTTGCGGCCATTCGTCAATCCGCGTTTCCTGGCTCCCACGGAATGGCTGCTTGCCGGCGGCCAACGAATTGTCGAGGACACCTACGAAGTCGAATTCCCTTTTGACGGAGATACCCTCGCCGCCGAAGCCACTTTTGTTCCGGGCAGTACGATCCTCATCGGCACGGGATTGATGGCACAGCACCGGTTGACCATCGATTTCCTCGCCGGCCGCGTGCTTCTGGAACGCTTGGCCTGAGATCACGTCCTGGCCAACCCAACTATCCTCGACCTGCGCAAGACCAAGACCAGCGCCGTCGGCATCGCCGAGCTGCAAAAGGCGTTGCCGAAGTGCAAAATCACTTCAAGAATCAAATGGCGCGATCGGTATCAAACCGAGTTTGTGAATCATTCGCGCATGAATCAAGGCACGCTCAGGCGTTCGACTTTCCATTGGCCGTTTTCCTCAACCATAATCAGTGTGCACGACATGGCGTTGTTGGGCGCGTGCAGGGTCATGATGAGGGTGACTTGTTTCCCGCCGGTTCCTTGAAAGAGCCGGCTGCTTACGGTGGATCGCGACGTTTGCGACTTGAGTGTGTCGAGGCGTTTCACGAAGTCGCGAAATTGGTCCAAGGTTTGGGCGGCCCGGAATCCGTTGCTGGTGCTGGCGTAGGCGGCGTCGATGCGGCCGGCTTTGAGGTCGTCGAGGAAGGCGTCTGCACTGGCTTGAGCGGGTGGAATGTCCTTGGTGAACGACTTGAAGGCCCAAATCCCACAACCGGCACACGCGGCAACCATCACGAGCCCGATGCCGCCGACAATGGCCAAAACGATCAGGATGACCTTGTTGCCAGACCCGCGGCGATGAGATTTGGGCAGCATGTCGAGTCTCCGAGGATGCGCTCACTTTATCAGCGCGTGCAGGCGCTTCAACCGAAATGAACAACATGCCCGCTGTTGGACAGTTCGCGCTGCGGCACAAGTTGTCCCAACAGCGTAAACGCACGTATACTATATTGGCGTCGGTGCGATGAGGCGCTTGCCGTACGCGCATTTCTGAAGGGGACCAATCATGCTCATGCCAATTGCGATTCTGTTGAGCGGCTCGGTTCGCGGGGGCGCGTTCGGCGGCGCCAACCCAGCGCACAACTCAACCCACCACCCAACGCACAACTCAACCCACCACCCAACGCACAACTCAACTGCAAACCCAACGCACAACTCAACGCACTCCTCAACTCACCACCCAACCACTCATCCAACCACTTTCTCCACAAAATGTTTGAGGGCTCGCGGGGGGATAGGCAATCGGTTGGGCGCCAATGAGTTGCGCTCCAAGATCGAAATCGGCGCGCGGGGCAAAAAGTTGGATTTAGTTCGGTTCGCGGTTGTAGCGTACGGGCGGCGCGGCGTGGATTGGGCAGCGGCGATTATTGTCAAACCGCGTATCCAGGCATTGCCCGTGTCGGGGAAATTCGCCAGAGTTCCGGTTGCTCCGGAACTCTGGCGCGTTCCACTACCCGCTGATTTGGCCTCACTTCGGCAACAGTTTCGCCGCCGCGTCTTGGGCGTCGATCTGCAAACGCCGCGCGATCATCCACACGCGCCGCTCGACTTTTTGCTCCGGAGTGAGGTCCTTGCCCGAAGCCAGGTAATTGAGGTTGCGCGCGACCGAGCCGATGTCCTTGCTCAGGGCAGCCCCGTCCAACTTCATTTCGATTCCCAACTGGGCTTCCAGCGGTACTTGCAGTTCCATCAGCGATTCTTCGGCCAGCTTGGGATCCTTGGCCAATTCATTGAACTTCTTCTCCAGCAACGGCCGGTTTTCACGGAGATAAGTCCGATACTTGTCTTCCGACATGATGACGGCCTCTTGCGTCATTTGGTCGGCCGCCTCGATGAAGCGATCGGTCAGCATTTGGCGTGCCTGGGGCATCGAGCCTTGCGCTTGTTTGCTGAGTCCTTCGGCCCAAGCGGGCGCCGACTTGATGATCTGAGTTTCCAGCGTAGCGCGGGCCTCGGGCAAGCGCTCGTCGATCATGGCTTCGGCCGCGTTGACGACCGTCTCGGGTTGGGTCACGTCGGCGAACATTTTGTAGCCGTAGTAGAAATAGGCGCTCAACGCGGCGAGCGCGAGCAGCCCGACGATCATGGTAAAAAGCGAGGCGCGCGAAACGCGCCGGCGCTCGCGGGCCAAATCCTGCTGAATTTGCTCGAGCCGGCTTTGCAGGGCGGCAACGGTTGCTTGCAGTTTATCGGACATGGAAGATTCCTTGTAAGAGCAATGATGAAGACTGTAGCCGGGCTCTGCGAGCCCGGTCCGGCCTCGCAGAGGCCGGCTACCGATCCGTCAAGGCCGTGCGGCTTGAGTGCTGCCCAGCTTGATGGCGAGCAGGCGGTAAAGCTCGGCCGTGAACTGCTGTTCCAGCGGCAATTCATTCTTCCGCGGGGGATCGGCCGGCGGGAACTTGTCCCAGGCCTGGAACAGTTGCTGCAATTGGCGCTCAATTTCCGTGACGTAGTACTTCTGCATCAGCCGATCGATGGCAATGTGCAGGTTGTTCATCATGCGGTCGTGCAGGACCTGGTCCTTGACCTGGGGAAATTCCGTCTTCAGAATCTGTTCGTGCTTGTCGAGCGAATGCTCGTAACGATCTTGGAGCCGCTTACCGAGCTTGGTTTCCAACTCCTTGGCGAATGTGTCGCGCTCGCGTTCCATGAGGTTCAAATAGGCCGGCATGTCCTTGTTTGCCTGTTTCGAGAACGCATCCGTGATGGCGGGGGTGGTGTGGTCCACGAGCAACTCGACGTGGCGCATGTAGCGATCCTGGTTCTTTTCGAGCCGCTTTTCGGCGATGTCCGTGAGTTGCTGGGTGTATTCATCCTTCATCAAGCCGCTGCCGAGCCGGTAAAACGCGAAGGAAACGGCGATGACGAACACGGCGACCGCCATCATGAGCAAGAAGCGAATCCGCCGCGCCAGGGCATAGGCGGCGGTGAGTTCCGCGCAGGCGTTGGAGAGTTTTTCGATCTGTTTTTGGATGAGATCGAGATCATCCGTCTGAGAGTCTGGGCGCATAAGGAGCCTTCCACCGTGCTAAACACAGTTGTAGAGTCATGGAACTGGTGGTTCTGCGAGTCGGACGAATATGTGATTAACCGGCCGGCGCGCGGATTGCAAGCAGTTTCCGGGTGTTATCGACGAACTTCTGTCGCGGCGGAGAAAAGCCGCGACTCGAGCGGAGTGACAAAATGGAGCGAAAATTCCGGTGGAATGCTCTTTCAGGGTGGGTTGGCGGTCGATATCATATACGATTCTGGCCTTGCGTCGGGTGACCGTGGCGGTTCGATTAACTTTGGAGTGTCGAAAGACCAAATCTCTCAAGGGAGGACGAATGGGCTTGCGGATGCGCGTACACGACAAAGAACCCATCGGCGCGGCTTTGAAGCGATTCAAGAAGCTGATCGAACGAAGCGGGATGCAGAAAGAACTGCGGGCACACCAATACTACGAGAAGCCCTGCGAACAGCGGCGGCGGGCCCAGTTGCGGAAAGAAAAATCGGCTCGCAAGGCTCAGAAAGAACGAATCTGAGCTGCAATCATCCAAGCAAACACCCAAGCCGGGCCGCGATCCAAAGTTCGCGGCCCGGCTTGTCTTATTCAAGCGGTCTCATCGTTGTCTTCAAATTGCTGGTAATCCTCGGGTGGCGAGATTTTTCGCAGCACTTCCTCGACGAATTCACTGGGCGGCGTGACCTCGATCGATTCCTTGGTGATATTGATTGGAAACGTGAACCATTCTCCACGGCGGACCCAATACACTTCGTCGCTGATCGGGTAAGGCTTGCTGCCGTGATTGTCCACGGCGAAGCGCTTCAGGGCGTGGACGTGGACCAGCGATTCCGCGGTGACGGGTTGGACGATCAAGACATCTCGCGTCGGCACGGCGACGAAGAAACCGTACTCGGCGAGGTCGGGCAGCAACTCGTCGACGATCAGGCTCCGGGCGGCGTCGTAAGCGTCGCCATGGCAGCCGATGCGAAGGTCGACGTCGTCGTTAATCGGTTCGAGGTAATCGTCGGGAGTCTGAGCGAGCAGGTTGGCCTTCGCCGCCGCCAGCCATTCGTCCGCGCCGCGGCTGGATTTTTCGAGCAGACTATTGGTGACGTAGGCCATGAACTTGGGATGATCGATGACCATGTTGACGATGAGCCCGGTCTTACCCAGATGCAGGTGCCACGGAGTTTGATCGCCCATGCTCTTGGGAAATGGCTGGCCGATGCGCACCATGACCTGGCTCGCGGCGTCGTCCAGATTCTCGGGCAGCGCGCCCTCTTTAGTGGCTTGAGTCACGTGCTGGACGAATTCGCGGATGATCGTGGGCCATTCGGAGCGGTCGGAGTTCTGTGCCCGGCGATAGACATTTCCCAAGGAAAGGGTTCGTTCGTCACCGTCGCCATCGTGGCAGACCACGTTGACGCCTTGCCAGTGCCTCACGGTCAGGCCGACTTCGGCCAGCGCGGCGACGAACGCGGCGCGAAATCCGCCGGGGATGCGCACCGAATCAATGTTCGTATCAGGGTCCGAGCGATTCCCTGCCATATCCGCTCCGCGTCAGGGTTGTTTCAGCCAGGTGTCGAGGAACTCATAGGCGACTTTGCGCACCTCGGGCGGAAAGGCGTGCGCACAGTCGGGGTAGTTCGCTTGCAACCGGTCTTTGACTCCGAGTTTTTCATAAACCGGCATGGCGGCCGCGATCACGTCTTTCACGCCGCTCACTTCGAAATTGTCGTCACGAACGGGCGAACTGGCCAGGAACGCTCGCGGGGCAAACGAAATCACCACGTCGGTGAAATCGAAGGGCACTTTCTTCGGATCGTTGTCGTACGTCGTGGCGATGAGCGGCATGTAACGATCGCTGGTCCAGCCTTTGAGCCTGCCACCGTAGTATTTCGGGAAGCTAGTAAATCCGCAATTCGACACGATGGCGATGATGCGCTCATCGAACGCGGCCGTGAACATAGCATTGTGCCCGCCGAGCGAATGGCCGATCACGCCGATGCGCTTCGGATCGACTTCCGGCCGCGCTTGCAGCAGATCGACGGCACGCATGTTGTTCCAGATCGCCTTCATGCTCCCGCTCTTGAAGTCGCTCTTTTTGAAATCGTACGGATACTCGCCGAAGCTCGGATAATCCGGGGCCAAGGCGACGTAGCCGCGTTCGGCGAGATGCTTGGCGTAGCGGCGCGATTCATTCGGACCGAGTCCTACCGGTTCGTCCTTGCCGATGTTGATTGTCTGGTGCAAACACAAAACGGCGGGGAGTTTTCCTTTGCGCTCGTGCGGGATGAGCAAGTAGGCCGGCACGCGGTCGTCTTTTTCGGCGGCGTAAGTGAGCTTGATCCGCGTGTATTTGTTTTCCTTCACTTCATCGAGGATCTTAACGTCGAGCGGGACTTTGCGCGAATCGTCGGGCAGGGGGCCCATCGCGAGTTCCATCTTCTTGCGAATAGCGGCGCGATCTGGCTCGGACGAATTCACCGCGGAGGCGCAGAGAACCCAGAGGAAAATAGCTAGATGGAATCCGTGTGTCATTTTTTCTCGCCAATGCAATACAGGTGCGTCTGCGAGCGCAGGAACAGCTTCCCATCGGCCACGGCGGGGGAGGCGGAGAAGTCGGTGCCGTCGCTCAGTTCGTTGATGTGCACGATCTTCAGTTCGGTTCCGGGTTCGACA
>JBGQCZ010000296.1:0-6703 GCA_041495645.1 Gemmataceae bacterium
ACTCCGCGTTCTCTGCGCCCTCTGCGGTTAAGAGATCCCGCTATTGGACCAAGCCGCGCTCAAAGCACCGGTGCGACGATTTCCAGCACCTCAATCGCCGGTTGTTCATCGCAATAAATCACGCCGATGCGGCCATAGGTTTCGCGTTTGCCAGGTTCCGGTCCAAACCACTCTTCGCGCGCAGGACCGGGCGGCACTTTCATGAACGCGATCGGCTCGACTCGACGGTGAACTTCGTGCTCGATCAGGATTCGCCCGAGCGGCGTGTTCCCCGCGAGGATCGCCTTGCGCACCGGCGGCGAACAGAATTGCAAGCGAATCCGGGCGATCCCGAATTGCACGATGGCGTCGTCCGATTTTTTCGTGAGCAGGATTTTTCGCGCATACCACTCGTCGGTCATGTTTAAGTCGAGGATGCGCACATTGACGCGGTCGGCGTGGAACTCTTCAACCGTAACCGTCATATGGTGCCGGTGGACCAGCAGCCGGTCGTACGGCGCCGGCACTGCGGCCGCCGGAACCAGAAGGCACTCCGGCTGGTCCGGTGTGTTCGGGAAGAGATCCAGGAGCGTGACAAACGGTCTCGAGGGCATGAGAGTGTTTCACGCGGACAAGAGTGTCCGCCTTACTGAAAAGGGTCGAATTCAACCAGCGGAAACCAGCGGCAGGGGCACGGCCAGATCGGGAGCGCCGGCCGGGCACTCGCGGCTCAAGACCGTGTCGACGAGATAGTAAAGCAGTTCGCGAAGTTCCGAAAGAGCGACTTCATCGGCGAGCGCCTCGGCCCGGGCCCGAAATTTCTCCACCATCTTCTCGGCTTTGTCGAACACCTTCAACTTGTTGTAAAGTTGCCGCACGCGATCCAACAGCGCGCCGCGTTCGTGGCCGTCGCCGGGCCGGATCAAATCCAACAGGTCAGCCCGTTCGCCGGGGTTGGCGCCTTCCAAAGCCAACGCCAACAGCAGCGTTGGCCGGGCCGACAGCACATCCTGGCCGGCCAAGAGTTTGTTATCTTCGTCGCCTTCCCAGTCCTTTAGATCGTTGAGAATCTGGAACGCCACGCCAAGGTTGCGGCTGAAATCGCCGATCATCTTTTCGTGCGCCTCGACCACTCCGGCCAGGCGAACGCCCGAATAGAGCGCCGCTTCGAAGGCCGGCGCCGTCTTGAGCGCGTAAATCTTCAAGGCGTCGAGAGGAGCCAGCGATTGATCGGCCGCGTCGCGCCACAGCAACTCCGCGCCTTGTCCTTCGGATAGTCGCAGGTGGGCGTCGGCCAGCTTGTCGAGAATGTCGGCGGCCGTTTCGGCGCCGAGTTCCTTGCGATCGCGGCTTACCAATCGGTAACCCAACCCAATCAAATAGTCGCCGACATTGATCGCTGCACCCACGCCGAACTGTCGATGCAGCGTTTCGCGGCCGTAGCGGAAGGTGTCGTCGTCCTCGATGTCGTCGTGAACCAGCGACGCCTTGTGAAACGTCTCGATGGCCAGCGCGGTCCGCTTGACTGAATCCGGCAAGTTCAATCCTTCGGCCGACATTGTGCCGGCGCCGCCTTTAAGGGCATCGTAGACGGCCAAAGTAATAAACGGCCGCGACCGCTTGCCGCCCTGCGCCAGCCACTCATAGGCAATGTTCTCATGCCGTTCGAGCGGATCGGTCGGCGCGCCGTTGGCGGTCTTGCGCGACCGCGGCACCAACCGGCTCAACTCCGGCTCTTCGAACATGGCCACCGCCGCGCGCATCAGATGCACGTAACTCCGCGTCTTGACCGCCGGCGGTTCCGCCTTCAACTCAATCATTTTCGCCACCCAATCGTCGTCGACCGAGGTGTTGCGGCAATTGCTCGACAGCAGCGGGGTCGCCACGCAGGGGATTCCGGCCAGCAAGATCTTGTCGAACGCCTTTTCCAACACGTTCAGGCAGGCCACGCCCACGATGGCGTCGACGTGCCCCGAAACGATAATCTTCAAAACGATCGGCGTGCCTTCGCTGACGAGGACCTTATAGCCGAGTTCCTCGGCGCGAACCTTGAAGTCCGCCACCGAGCAGGCTCCGCACTTTTCGCAATCGAGTCCGAACTCGTCGTAATCCGCCGGGCAGCCTTCGGCGTTCTTCAAGCAGTGCGGCAGCAACAGCAGGCGGCGGTGGAAGGGAATGGCCGCGACTTGTTCGCGCCAGAATTCGTTCATCAACGAGACCAGCGCGAAGCCGAGATACTGTTCGCCCAGGCCCATCGATTGCAAAAACTCTTGAGCGAGTTTTTGGGCTTCGGGCTTGATCAAGGGCTTGGCCCGGTCGATGCCGCGGGCGAAATCGACGGCGGCCGCCCGCACCCGGTCGCGCAGTTCGCGCGTCTCGGGCACGACCTTCAAATGAGCGGTGCTGGGCTTGCCCGGTTTCGTCTCGGCGGGCAGTTCGGCCAGGTTGGTCACGTCGTTGTTCCTCAGCGAAGCGCCGGCGCGCATAGGCAGGGCGTCTGGATGATTATCGGCGAACTGACTGCCGATTGCCAGTGTCGGAGAGGGAAAAACCAGACCGAACTGTTGGACGTGCTGCGCTGGCCGCGTATTCAGGCCATCTTGCTGCTCGAAAAGACGGCCCGTAGGATGAGCGTGGATCGCTCGATCCCGGAGAGATGCCAGAGCGGTTGATTGGGCCGGTCTCGAAAACCGGTGTGCGCGAAAGCGTACCGAGGGTTCGAATCCCTCTCTCTCCGCTATTCCGACTTGCCCGCACCGGCCACGCACCAGTTCCTGCAATTCCCCGCCGACTTCATGCTGGTGAGAGTAAACACAAACCACCAATGCAACAAAATGCAACATTTGACTTTCGGCCCGCGAGCCTCTGTTTTGACGCAACTCCTTGACTTGACCAATCTTCCCGCCCGCGCGACGTGCTCGAAACAAAATAGTTACATTTGTTGCATTCGCCTCAAACATGCCGCCGCAAGCCGCCATCAACAAAACTTGAAATGACTTGAACATGATCGTACCCTCCGAGATGCGCGCATAAGAAGCGCCCGGCCGAACCAACATGAGTATACATCAGTATATATAATCGTGCAAGCGCAGCCGCGTGCTTTTCGCGACGCCAGTTGCTATCGCCGGGATAGCTGGCGGCCGTGTGCCATCTATCCCACCGTCGAACCAAACTCCGACCGCGGCCCAACTTGGCGATGCACAATTGATTAGCGAACAAACCTCTGCACCGGGGCGCCCGGTGGTGTATCAGTTTGTAGTGACCCGCTTTAGCGGGTTCGGAAAAACACCGCCTAAAGGCGGTTACTACAAACCAAACTGAGACACTACCGGCGCCCGCGATAGCTTGCAATCATGGCAATGTTCTGGAATGATAGGTCGGTCAAACTAATCATGAGTTCGGCAAAATCGAAGCCGGCCGGTTGTACGTCTTACTTCTGGCGGAATATGGTCGATCCCCACCGTAAGCGATTCGGAGCATGCAAATGATTCGGACGGCATTGGTTCTCGCGGCGTCGCTCGCCTTCCTCACCTCTGCTCAAACGGCGGACAAGCCCAAGGAAGGGCCGGTTGCCCTGGAGCGGAAGCTGCACGGTGTGTGGAAAGGCCCAGCCTGTGGGGGCGACTGGGCCTTTAGGGCGGACGGCGCCTTTGCGGTGGAACACTACTCGCCCGGGAACAACAAACTCGCCGGTACCTGGGAGGTGCGTTGGAACGCGCTTCCGCCGACATTGGTCCTAACCTTCAAGACCTCGGACGCCCCGGAACGGATGAAGGTCGGCGAGACGTGGGAAGTCAAACTCATTCAGCTGGACGACGAGGCCCTCGCTTACGAGTGGCCCAAAAATCCGGGACAGTCAACACGTTGGAGTCGAGTGAAAAAGTGAGCGTGTGATCTGTCGTAACTTGCTTCCGTATGTCGGCGTGGCTGCCCAATCCGGCCGAACCATTTATATGGCCTCGATAGTCAATAGCCGCACCGCGAAACGGGGAGAAATTCTCTCCAGTTTTTGTGTGTCGCGGATGAGGATTGACGCTCGGCAAACTTCGGCATCGGGGACGTTGGGCGCTTGGGCGTCCGCGCGAGGGCGGCGCCAAACACCTCTCGATGGGTCGGTTCGTCGCCACCAACGAAGCGACTGCGACGCGCAGGTCGCGCCCCAGAAACTCTGAATCCGACGACGTCGCATTCGGAAAAAGGGACCAGATTTCGAATTGTCGTCTCCAAGATTGCATTCTCGCCAGATGTGCATGCAGCGAATGACGTGATACCGAACTGGATACATTATACTCCACATTGCCCCTGACGGTTCATTGGTGTACGCGCGTCTTGGCGAACCCATCGACCAATCGGAGGACGTGATGGTGGAATCGCCGAGTGAAAGCCCGAGCGGCTCCAAGCTTGGCGCGAACCGAGTTGTGGTCACGATTTTGGCCTGGGTCATGGCGGCAGGAATGGCCGGCCTCGTGTGGCTCGGCACACAAGACCCATTGGGCGGATTGCCGGTGACGCATCCGCTCAACGTCGTTCTGTTCGGGATCTGTGCCGCATTCGGAGTGGGCTTTACGGGCTACATCTGGTTCTATCGGCGAAAAGAGTGAGGGGCCGCTTAGCCGAACAGCCACAGCGCCTGACCATGAATCGGAGGTCGCCGATGGCGTTGCACGGTTTTCTTTCGCAGACGGCGAGGCGCATGCGCGAAGGGATCGCCGGCATTGGAATCGGGTTCGCGCTGCTGCTGGGGGCGCTCGGTCAGATAATCACGTTCGTGCCCGGCGCCGAAATGGGTTGGTTCGGCGTCGCGGCGGCCTCAGCGTTGGCCGGGCTCCTGTCCCGACGCTGGCCGGTGCGGATCGTTGCGGTTGTTCTCGCGGCCAGTCTTGGAACCGTGGCTTGGGTGGGCTACTTGCACGGATTACGGTATGAGGAATTTTTGCGGCAGCGCGCCCTGGACTAAGGCTTGAAGTTAGATTTCAATCGTATTGGGTATCCTCGAGAGAACCCGCCGTGCCTCGCGTGATCTTGATTGCGTTGGACAGCGTCGGTATTGATCCGCTGGGGCACAACCGGCCCGAGTCGGTTTATGCCCAGAGCCGCTTTCTGTTTCCGCGCCGAACGGGGGCCGACCCACTGCCGCTGGCGGACTCACCGGTTCCCGGCGCGCTGGTTGAAACCGTCGTGGCCGAAGGCGATGACTGCGGCGCGATTGAGTGTGCCATCACCTACACGTCGATCTTTTCTGGCCGAAGCGCTTTGGCGCGGCATGGCCTGATGCACGGGCTTGGGCTGAATGAGCAGATGCTGAAGGAAATGGTGCGCGAGGATAATCTATTCCGGCATTTTGCCAATCCGTGTCTGGCGAACGCGCTGTTCCCGGTCCACCTGCCGTTCTTGGGAAGTTCGTTCGTGCAGGAGTTGATTCCGGAGTGCGATCGTAAGGCGGTCGAAGCTGTTCTTCTTTTGGATGGTCGTCCGGTCCAACTGAAAGGCCCGGACAAGCATGGCTTTGCGGAGTTGTTTACGCTGGGGGAGATTAACCAGAATATTTTCGTCCATGCGGCCCGTGAAGCCGGCGTGCCGCTGCGAAGTTGGGACGATGTGCGCCGAGGGCAGGCCTTGACCGGTACGCTGACGCACGAGCTGGAGGGCCGCTTCAACTGGGATGCGTTCGGAGTACCCGCCTTGTCCCGCCGCGATCCCCGTGACGCGGCGGAGGTCTTGCTCGCACTGGCGAACCGGCACGACTTCACCTTCTACAAGTATCAACTGGCCGATCTGGTTAGCCACACTGGGCAAGAGGATCTGGCCCGCGATGTGTTTGCCGTGATCGAGGACTTTGTGGAGGCCGTCCTCCGCGGCATCGATCCGCGCGAAACGGTGGTGATCATCACGAGTGACCACGGTCATTTGGAGCAGGTGGCTTTCTCCAAGGGACACCCGAAGTCGCGGGTTCCGACATGGTACTTCGGACCGGACGCTGAAGTTCATGCTGGCCAAATGCGCCGGCCGGAAGGAATCTTCCATGTGATTGCCGAACACGGTCATCTGAGCGGTGGGTGAACGGGAGTGCCGGAGCTATTTCGTTTCAACGAACAATTCAAAATCTCCCGATCCGCCGCGGTTGTCGAACCAGATTCCCGCGAGCCGATTTTCAGCGATGCGCTTGCCGGAATAATAACAAACCAAGCCCTTCGGTCCGTCCTGGCGAAAAAACGCGATGGGCGGCTTGCCCTCCGCGATTTCGCCGGCGAGGCGATGATCGGCCGGGTCGCCGTCCTTCGAGTCCGCGAGGCTGCCGCTCAGGCGATTGTTCCGCACGGCGATCTTCCAGCGCACTTCGCCGTCGCCCTTACCGGCAAGTTTCCCGTCGAGCTTGGAATCATAGTGCATGACCCAAGTCGCGTCCTGGGCCAACAGAGGCTTGGCATTCTCCTGGCCAGAGACGGATGGCATCTCGAACGCGGCGACAAGCGCGATTACAAACGCGGCAATCGTTACTCGCACAATTAGTTCTTTAATGGGACGACTCCTCGGCTGGTGGGGCTTCGGCGGATTGTAAGTGATCGGCGGCCGACGTTCAAACCAATTAGAGCGCATCTCAAAAAAGGCGTAGCAGCGCTCATTCCTGGTAGCCGCAGGCTTCAGCTTGCGTTGAAGCCAAAATCGCAGGCTAAAGCCTGCGGCTACAGTCGAAGGATTGCCTCGTAGCCGCAGGCTTCAGCCT
>JBGQCZ010000297.1:0-6697 GCA_041495645.1 Gemmataceae bacterium
ATTTGTCAAATCAAGACGAATGCGGAAATTCACTCTATGATGAAGCGTGGAAAGCCAAGGCGATGCCTTGACACATGGAATTTGGGCTGGATACACTGATATAGATATTCCCGCCGTAAGATTTTCCCGCGCACGGAGGCAAACGCGCGTCGGCCAACCGTGGAGTGTTTTGGCGTGAAGGCAATCATCAGCGACATTCACAGCAACCTGGAAGCGTTTCAGGCCGTCGTGAAAGATATCGAAACTCTGAAGATCACCGAGATTTACTGTCTTGGCGATGTGGTCGGTTACGGGCCGAACCCGCGCGAGTGTGTCGATCTGGTGATGCAGTGCAAGATCGTCCTGCTCGGCAATCACGATCAAGGCGCGATGTTCGACCCGGAAGGATTCAATCCGTCCGCCGAGCGCGCCATCTTTTGGACCCGGCAACAATTGGAGACCGCCGACGGCAACCGGCAGCTCAAGGAAAAACGCTGGGAGTTTTTGGCCGAGCGCCCACGACAACATCGCGAGGAATCCTACCTGTTCGTTCATGGCTCGGCCCGCAACCCACTGAACGAATACGTTTTTCCCGAGGATGTTTACAACCAGCGGAAAATGGAGCGGATTTTTTCGCTGGTCGATAAGTATTGCTTCCAAGGCCACACGCACGTGCCCGGCATCTTTACCGAGAATCTGCAATTCCACAGCCCGGAAGATGTGAACTACGAATACAAGCTCGACGCCCGCAAGACGCTGTGCAACGTCGGCGCCGTGGGCCAACCTCGCGACGGCGATTGGCGCGCTTGTTACGTGTTGCTCGACGACGACACGATCCGCTACCGCCGCGTCGAGTACGATGTCGAAACCACCATCAAGAAGATTTACGCCATCCCGGATCTGGAGAATTTCCTCGGCGATCGATTGCGCGAAGGGCGCTAACCGGTTAGTTCATCCAGCAAGTCATCTGCATCGGTGCGCACGACAATCAAGTCACGATTTGATTGCCTGACAAATCCTTCACGCACCATGGCGTCCAGCCATTGCAACAGCGGCTGGAAAAAGCCGTTCACTTTGAGCAGACCAATTGGCTTGTCGTGCAGGTGAAGCTGACGCCAGGTGAGGATTTCGAATAGCTCGTCGGCGGTGCCGAAACCGCCGGGCAAGGCGATGAAGGCATCGGAGTGTTCGGCCATGAGCGCTTTTCGTTCGTGCATGCTCTCGACCGTGACCAGGCGAGTCACGCCCAGATGGCCAAGTTCCTTTTCCTTCAGGAATCGCGGAATCACTCCGATGACCTCGCCCCCGCTGGCGAGGGCCGCGTCGGCCAGGACACCCATCAGGCCAATGTTTCCGCCGCCGTAAACGAGTTCCCATCCGCGACGCGCCAAGGATTCGCCCAGAAGGCGCGCGGCGTCCGCATGAACGGCGTGGTCGCCGGTTTTCGAGCCGCAAAACACGCAGACACGCATCGTTCGCTTTCCGCAGCTGCCTGGGGTACAATGGCGACATGGACACGATATGGGAAAAACACAGCAGCGAATTAGTGATTTTGGCGCTGGTCACTCTGGTTATGGTGGCCTTATTCGTGCTTGTGCCGCAGTTATTGCGGGTCCATCAGAAAACACAGGAACAACGGCACGCAGAGCGGATCAAAGCGATCGAACATGGAATGATGCCGCCGCCACTGGACGAGCGAGCCCGAGCGGCCGGCCGCACGGCACTCCTGGTGCCGAGCGTGACCGTGGTATCGGCTGCCACGGTGACATGTTTTCTCGTTGCCTATCGCTCCGAGAGTTTGCTCGCGGTCACGATTTCGGTTTGGAGCGTGGCGGGTGTTGTCAGTCTGGCGGCCATTACGGGCAGCGTCGCCTTGATCGGCCGGCTCGCTCAACTCGACACCGGCGAGTTGGACGAGGAAGAGCAACGGGTGACACCGTGACCGCGCGAGGCCCGCGTGATCAGAGTCTGTACGTCACCGCCAAATCGTTGCATAAGAAGCTTGGTCACATCGGTGGCGCGCGACTCATCTTCGACGACTGCGAAAACCGTCGGTCCCCAAGAACTCTGGCCAACTCCTGAGATCCCGTTTGATCGCAGGAATGCGATAATCTCGGCCGTGAGTGGGCATGCGTATGGGCCGCCTTGCGCCGGTGCGAACGGCTCGCCCGCGCGACGGTTGTACTCGTGCAAGGATTCGCCAAAGGATTTGAAATCAACCGCGCGAAGAGCCGGAATCATCTTCATGTTGATGATTAGATCAAGTGCCTCCATTCGCGCATCCGGGTCAATTGGCAAATGTGCGAAAGCCGCCATTTCGTCGTCGCCGTGAATGCCGACGACATCGACTGGCCGTGCAAGCACGATCCGCCATTTCTCGGGCAAAGCCAAATGCGTCTTGAGCGGTGCGATTTCGGACTCGAACCATTTTCCGCCTTCGTAAATGAACCCGCCGCGATTGAATCCGTGAATGCCTATCGCCGAGCGCACTCCACGGCCGATCCGATGCGCGAATGCAAGGGCATTCCATTCCGAATAACCCGCGGCGACGGTGAGGGCCCTGGCTACCGACAGCCCTAACTGCGTGCCAGTGCCTAACCCAGCGTGTTCTGGTGCAGCTTTCAAAACGGTTACGCGATGCGGAGCAATCGCATTTGGCGCTAAGGTGCCTGCAAAGCGCCGAGCAAAGTCCAGGGCACGGCTCGCGAGCGGACCGGTTGCCGTCCAAGTTGATGCCGGTTCGATTTCGATTTCGATGCCCGGGTCTTCAACCATGAGGCCAACGCCGCCGAAGCGTTGCGCGACCGGCGTCGCATGGGTTCGCACGTCGCCCGCGTTCAGCAGCCCGAAATGCAATCGGCTTGGGGCCTCGACGCGAATCATACTTCGACTCCGGGACAGCTTGCTTCAGCGACGTAATGTTGCAACAAGGTCATTGCTTCGTGCTCCTGAGCGTCACCGGTCTTGCCGACGATCACGGACAAGTTCGCAAACTCCGCAAGGATTTCGTCCTTCGGCAATAGGTGAATGCGCGTGGCGAGAATGGCCGCCTCGACAACGGCATGCTTGGCCCGGTTGAAGCCGAAAAAATCCCGCATTCGTTCAACGCGCACGACATCGCAATCGATTTTCACGCGCTGTTCCGAGTCGTCGATAGAGTTGACCCGGAACTCGTAGGCGCGGCAGGCATCGGTCAGCACAAAGCCGCGCACGGATTCGGCGGGTTTGTGCGGCGGTGGTTCCGTCACGCGCCCAATCGCTGCCTTGGCGAGCAGCAACACATCATCGCTAACGTGAAGCACTCCCTCGGGGTGGGCCAACAAATTCCGGTACGATTGCGAAGTCGGAAACGGTCGCAACAGAAAAGACAGCATCTCCGCATCGACGCGCGGGCCCATCGGCGCCAAGTGCATGGCACCGCTTACATCGAGTGTCGTGACCAGCGCTTCGAGAATCATTCGACTTCCAGGGCACGCAGCAAGCCCGCCGCCTTGTGCAGCGTTTCTTCGTACTCCCGTTCGGGCACCGAATCGGCAACGATACCGCCGCCGACCGGGAACTTCAGCCAACCTTTGCCGGCCGTGAAGGTTCGAATCAGGATGTTCGTATCCATCGCGCCGTCGAAACCGATCCAGCCGAGGCAGCCGCAATATGGGCCGCGAGCATGCGGCTCGAGTTCGGCGATAATCTCCATCGCCCGGACCTTCGGCGCGCCAGTTACTGACCCGCCGGGGAAAGCCGCCTTCAACACGTCGATCGCCGACAAGCCCGGGCGCAATTGACCGCGAACCTGCGAAACCAAATGATGTACCGTCGGATGCGATTCGAGCTGGCAAACCGCGGGAACAGTCACGGAGCCGTATTCGCATACGCGGCCGAGATCGTTGCGCAACAGGTCCACGATCATGACGTTTTCCGCTCGGTCCTTGGCGCTGGCCAAAAGCTCGGCGATATTCGCACGGTCTTCTTCTTCGGTGCGTCCACGGGGACGAGTGCCCTTGATGGGGCGGGTTTCGATTTGCCTGTTGTGCGACAGTTTCAAGAATCGCTCAGGCGAAGCGCTGAGTATCTGAAAGTAGCCGGTATCGAAATAAGCTGCAAACGAGGCGGGGTTCACTTTTCGCAGGCGGCCATACAGGTCGAGCGGCTCTTCTCGCAGCGGCGTGACAAGACGCTGGGCGATATTCACTTGAAAACAATCGCCGGCATGCGTGTACTCGACCGCGCGGTCGACGGTGGACAGGAAACCGGCCCGGTTGAAGTTGCTGAAGACGTTCGGAAAGTCCGGCAGCGGATGACGCATCACCGGGTTGATCGGTCTTGAATACGGGCGTGCCGGTTGCGTGCGCGACAATTCGAGATAACTCTGGATTTTCTTGACTTGGATGCGTGCCTGCTCAAAACGATTGGGAAAGCCGGTTGAAATGAGCCAGCAGCGATCGGCGTAATGATCCCAGGCGATCACCCAATCGTAGAAGCCGACCGCGAGGTCGGGCGTTGAGAATTCGTCGACCTTCGCTCGGGGCAGGCGTTCGAGCCAGTGGCAGAGGTCGTAACCAAGTAGACCGGCGGCACCGCCTTGAAACGGCGGCAAGCCGGGGATTGACGCGGAACGGTAACGCGAAAGTTGTTCTCGAAGGACTTCGAACGGGTTCGGCATTTCCTGGCCGCGAAACTCGAACCACTCAAACGGCGAAGCGGCGATGTAGGAGTAACGAGCCAACTCGGACGGGCCGCCAGCGCTGTCGAACCACAAGAGTTTCGGCAAGCCAATGAAGCGCTGTGCCACCGCCCACGGATCAGGCGGCGGGCTGAGTTCCTCGATCAGCGGCTCGATCACCATGCAAATAGTTTAGCCGCGAGGGGAGCGGAAACGACCCGAGCGCGCTCAAGCAGCTTCTATTCCCATCACGGCTAAAGGATGGACTCGAGTTGCCCCTTACGACTTCTTTTCCTTCTCCTGTTCGGCCAGAAGTTTCTCGACCGCTTCCTCCAGATCCTTGCCGCGAACGTTCTTGAACCGAATTACGCCCTTATGATCGAGCACATAGATCGTCGGATAGAAACGGACGTTCCAATCACTGATAATGCCGTCTTCGCGCTGGCCTTCGAACCAATGCGTCCACGGCATTTTTTCGTTTTTGAGGAAATCCCGGACGACTTCCTTGGTGTCGTCGGCGCTGACGCTAATCAGAGTGAACGGCTTGTCTTTGAGCTTCTCGACCATTTCGCGTTCGTGCGGGATCATCGCCCGGCACGGCGGGCACCAGGTGGCCCAAATATCCAGGACCACGATTTTGCCCTTGAGCGCGCTCAGTTTTGTTTCCTTGTCGTCGAGATCCTTGCTCACGACTTCGGGCGCCGGCTTGCCGATCGCCAAATCGCGTAACTCGAATAGGAATTTCTTGGCCAGGATGCCCATCGTGTTGGGACCCAATTCGACCGAGTGGAAGTCCGCGATCACGCGCTCAAACAACTTCTCGGCTTCGGCAAACAGCCGGGTCTTCTCTTTCACGTCTTTCGCGTCTTCAGCCTTTTGAAACTTGGTTTGAGCAGTGCCGAGGAAGTACGCACCCTTCACTTCAATGCTCTTGGTCTTTTCGAGAATCGTCCGCGCGCGCTTTTCATTCGCCGGCGTCGCGTCGGCAATCAACTGCATCACCAACGACGCTAATTTTGGGTTGTCGACTTGATGCTCCACCATCGCATCGATGACTTTGTCGGGCCGTTCAGGCTTCGAACCCATCAACATCATGAGCGTGTTAAACGAAACGTCATCTTTCGGATTCTCGGCAACCAGTTTCAGACCGCGTTCGATGAACGGATCGACTTTGGCGAGGGCCTTGTTTTTATCCGCGGTCGTCGTGGCGTTCTCAAATTCCGGGACGATCTCCCCCTGCATTGCTTTCTGGAAGTCCTTTTGCAATTCCTGCAACTGCGTCTGGCGGGACTTGGCATCGGCCGGCTTATCGTCGGCGCGGAGCGGCAGGGTGAAGACGCCGGCCAGCATCACAACCGACATGAGCTTGTTCATTTTCTGCCACCTCGTTTTGGGATAAACAAATACGGCGGCGACGCAGAGCCTCAAACGGCCCCGCCGCGCCGCCTGGCGAACCTAGCCTATTTGGCTGCTGCTTCCTGGACCAAATCCTCGATGATCTTTTCGAGTTTCTCCATGCTCTTCGCGCCGAATCCGACGCTCTTGTGGCGGATCACGCCCTTGGCATCGACTACATACATCGTCGGGATGCCTGTGACTCCCCAACTGCTGTGCAGGTTGTTTTCGCCGTTGCCCTCCCACCAATGAGTCCACGGCATTTTTTCTTTTTCCAGGAATTTGGTCAACGTCGTTTTCTCGGCGTCGCTGCTGATGCTGACCAACGTGAACGGCTTGCCCTTCATTTTTTCGGTCAGTTCGCGCGAATGCGGAATCATCTGGCGGCACGGGCCGCACCACGTGGCCCAAAAATCCAGGACCACGACCTTCCCGCGAAGCGAGGACAGCGTCGTCGATTTGTCGTAGAGATCGTGACTTTTGACTTCGGGAACGGTCTTGCCGATCGTCAGATTGCGAATTGCGAACAGCGTGCCTTTAACGCGCTGGCCGAGCGTAGTGATCTTGCCGTCGCGGCCTCTTGAAAGCTCCACGTCGGCGAAGTCCTTCTCGACGCGGGCGAGATACTTCTCTGCATCCGGCAATTTAGCCGGGTTCGTATTG